>MGVM01000106.1:1204-7416 GCA_001800495.1 Elusimicrobia bacterium RIFOXYB2_FULL_48_7 | reverse complement strand
CTTACCGTGTCGGGGATATCCCTGCGCACGGAGACACTCTTTATTACCGGGATGCCCGCGGTGACAGTTTTCTCAATTTTACGGAAATACGTCCTGAACAGGTTGTCGCCCTCATGGGCAGGCAGTATTTCGAAGAATTTATGTTCCGGGACAGAGGTAAGCCCGGACACGGAAAGGTGTTTTACCGCGAATTTCGCGTTCAGGAACATGAAATTATAAAGCTTGTAGGCGCCGTAAACCAGCGCGAATGAAAATACGCCGGCCGTGAAGAAAAACCTGAAGCTGTTTGTCGCCCTGGACACCGCGTGCTGGCGCACCTTGGCCCTCAGCTTGAAATGATGCTTGTATTTAGGCGTGTACCTGTTTGTCGGCCTGCGCGCAGGCATGAACCTGCTGGTTTTTTTTCTCTTGAACATTTATTTTGTAAACGAGCTTTTTATTATTTCCAGCACCATATCCAGGAAACTCATGCCGCAGGCCTTTGCCGCGTCCGGCAGGAGTGAAGTTTCCGTCATTCCGGGCAGGGTGTTCACTTCAAGCACATACGGCCTGCCTTCCGGGCTCAGGCGTATATCAATCCTGGAAACTGCCTTACAACCCAGCGCGTCAAACGCTTTTTTTGCCGTGTCTTTGACGTCTTCGGCAATTTTTTTATCAAGCTTCGCCGGGACCACGTGCACCGACCCGCCCTTGGCGTATTTTGCCCGGAAATCGTAGAATTTGCCCTTCACGGGTATGATCTCGATCACCGGCAGGACCTTATTTCCGATTATGCCGACGGTGAGCTCTTTTCCCGGAATGTATTCCTCTACCAGTATTTGCTCGTCGTATTTGAAGGCGAGCCGGAGGCCTTTAAGAAATTCGGTTTTATTTTTGGCTATCGTGACACCGATAGCCGAGCCCTGGGTGGCCGGCTTGACTACCAGCGGGTAGCCGAGCGTTTCAACGCAGTGCATGGCGCAGTTCAGCCCCGGCAAGGCGGTTTTTGAAAGCACCGCCCACTCTGGCGTGCCGATCTTGTAAAAATTAAAAATTTCCTTTGAAAATATCTTGTTCATTGCCAGGGCGCTCGAGAGCACGCCGCAGCCGGTGTAGGGAATGCCGGCGGACTGTAACAACGCCTGCACGGTGCCGTCTTCGCCGAAAGGCCCGTGAAGGATTATGAACGCGAGGTCGATTTTATATTTAGGGAGTTTTTCCGCGATTTTTTTATCGACATCTATGGCGATAACATTGAAACCGCCGTCCCTGAGCGCTTTGATGACGGCGCCCCCGCTTTTCAGGCTGATCTCCCTTTCCGGCGACCAGCCGCCGTAGAGCACCCCGATCCTTTTCTTTTTAAGCTCCGCGAGTTTCATTATCTGTTTTCTCCCGCTATTTTGATTTCCAGTTCAAGTTCGATCCCGGATTTTTCCTTTACCTTCCTGCGCACGTGTTCAATAACCTTCAGGATATCTCCGGATTTAGCCGAGCCCGTGTTGATGATAAAATTCGCGTGCTTCTCGCTTACCTGCACGTTGCCGGCCCTGTAGCCCTTAAGGCCGCATTCGTCAATAAGTTGCCACGCGGGTTTGCCGCCGGCAGGATTTTTGAAAACAGAGCCCGCGTTCATGCTTCCCAGCGGCTGTGTTTCCAGGCGTTGCACCAGGTTGTCCGTGATACGTTTGACTATTTCGTTTGCCGGCGCCTTGTCCAGGGCGAATTCCGCCGACAGGATAACCTGCCCGTCAAGGCTTGAATGCCTGTAAGCGAAACTTACCTCGTTTTTTGAAAGCGTAACGACAGAGCGCTTCGGATTCATTATAACCACTTTCGAAAGTTTGTCTGAAATGCAGCCGCCGCGCGTGCCGGCGTTCATGACAAGCCCCCCGCCGACCGTGCCGGGAATTCCCGCCAGGGCTTCAAGCCCCGAGGCGCCCGAATCGGCGCACTTTTTCAAAAGCAGGGGCAGAGCCACGCCCGCCCCGGCCCTGACAGAGAAAGTGTTTCCCAGGCCCGTAAAAGCGATTTCGCCAAATGTGTCTTTCAAGCGGATAACGGCCCCGTCAAACCCGGCGTCGCTGAAAAGGGTGTTTGATCCCGCGCCCAGCAGGTAAAAGGGGAAATCGTTATACTTGGCTATTTCAAGGGCGTTGCGGAGGTCTTCGGTTGTTCTAGCGTCTACGAAAACAGCCGCCGGCCCGCCGGTCCTGTAGGTGGTATGCTTCGAAAGGGGCTCGTCGAATTTCACCAACAGGCCTTTCCCCGAAAACTCTTCCCGTATTTTCGCGTTCATTTTTTCAGTTGTTCCTGTATTTTCGCGCTCAGTTTCCAGACGTCGCCCGCGCCGAGCGTCAGCACAATGTCGCCGGGCCGGATTTCATGTATGATCTTATCAAAATCAAACATTTCAGCCGCGCCGCCGTGTTTTTTTATTTCGTTGAGTATAAGCTTTGATGTCACGCCGGGAATGGGTTTTTCCGCGGCGGGATAAATCTCGCAGAGCCTAATAACATCGGCATTGCCGAAGGATTGCCCGAACTTTTTGTAAAGCAGTTTTGTCCTGGTGAACCTGTGCGGCTGGAAAATCACCACCAGGCGTTTTGAGGAGTAACCGGCTTTCAGCGCCTTCAGGGTGGCAAGTATTTCCGTTGGGTGGTGCCCGTAATCGTCAATGAATATAGTTTCATCTTGTGAACCCGTGAGCCCGATCCTGCCTTTTATTTCCAGGCGCCTGCCCACTCCGCCGAACTCCTTGAGCGCTTTTTTGATTTTGGCGGCCGGCACTCCCAATTCCAGCCCGCAGCAGATGGCCGAGAGCGCGTTCTGGACATTGTGCGCGCCGGGGACGCTCAGCGAAAAGGACCCGGTGAATTTCCTGTTTTTATAAACATCAAAACTGCTTCCCCGGGGAGCATGGGAAATGTTTTTTGCCGTGTAGTCCGCGCTTCGCGCGCCTTGCGCGCCCGCGGCGTCAAGCCCGTAAGTGAAATATTTTCTGGCGACCCTGCCGAGGATGGACCTGACCACGGGGTCGTTAATGCAGAGAATCGCGAACCCGTAAAAGGGCACGCTGTTTATGTGCCTGACAAAAGCGTCCTTGAGGTTTTCAAAAGTTTTGTAATAGTCCAGGTGATCGTCGTCGATATTTGTGACAATGGTGATTGCGGGCGAAAGCTTCAGAAAGGAGCCATCGCTTTCATCGGCCTCCGCCACCAGGAAATCGCCCTTGCCCAGTTTCGCGCCGGAAGAACCGAAATTTTTCACGCGCCCGCCGATAACGACCGTGGGGTCGAGCCCGCCGTACTGCAGGACAAGCGACACCAGCGAGGTGGTGGTGGTTTTGCCGTGGGTGCCGGCGACCGCGACCGTGTATTTAAGCCGGGCTATTTCAGCAAGCATTTCTATGCGCGGAATAACGGATATCTTTTTTCTGCGCGCTTCCAGCACTTCCGGATTATTCTTTGATATGGCGGTGGAGGTTACCACGACATCGGGGTTCGCGATATTTGACGCGCGGTGGCCGTAGAATATCTTCGCGCCGGTTTTTTCAAGGTGCTTTGTAGTTTCCGAGCAGGACATGTCCGACCCGGTAACTTTATAGCCCAGGTTGATGAGCACTTCCGAAATGCCCGACATTCCCGCCCCGCCTATGCCTACCATGTGTATATGCTGAAACCGTTTGAAAGCCAAAGTATCCTCCTTCTTAATGCCCCATGCTACGCGCTTGGAAGCGTATGGGGTATTTCCTCCTTCTTAATGCCCCATTTTAGCTGTTACTTTTGTAATGATGCCGCCGCGGGTTTTGAATTCCGCCTCAACCGTCATTTCAAGCGGCCTGCAGGCTTTCACCAGGTCCTCAAGGATCCTGTTGACAACGCTTTCGTGCACGATGCCCGCGTTCCTGTAGGATAGCAGGTATAATTTCAGCGATTTCAGCTCCACGAGTTTTTTCCCCGGTACATACATAACGGAGATTTTCGCGAAATCCGGCAGGCCGCTCCAGGGGCACACGCAGGTGAACTCATCCGTAGATGCAGTAACTTCTATCCTTTTTCCCGGGTACTCGTAGGCGATCGCCTCAAGCGTTTCCGGGGCGATTTTGCTGATTTTCCTTACATCATAAGTTAGTTTCTTGTTTGTTTTCACTTGACCTCTTTAGTATTTCCCTGTTCCAGCCAGTATTTTAACTGTTGCTTGATTTCCGGGTAATTCTCATTCGTAAGCGTGACAACGAAGGAGTTCACCATCATGCTTGTTTCCTGCGTGTAGGGCTGCGAGTTGTAACGCAGAGTAGCGAGCAATTTCTTTTCAGATGCCACGCACTTCACGAACGCTTCGCGGAACGCTCCCGAAATTGCCGCCATTGTGCCCAGTTCGTCAATGACTATCAATTCCTTGTCCCGGAGGGCGTCAGTAAGGGCTTTCACGCCCATGCTTTCCAGGACATTCAAGTCAATCCCGTACTTGTTGAGTTTATTGACGCTCTTGAGATTCTTTGAAGCCAGTATCCCTTCCAGCCCTGACAGGGTTTTCAGTTTGAAGCCTGAAAGTTTGCCTGATTCATCAAGTATTTCTTCCGTGTAAAACCCGCCGGCCCTGTCAAGTATAGGCAGAGTTACTTCCCGGACAAGCGTTGTTTTTCCCGCGCCGGGTTTCCCGGAAATAAAAAAATTCTTATAGATTTTTGAATATTGGGTCATGTAACTTCAATTCCCTGAACCCTTTTTGCCTTAACTTGCACGAATCGCATTTCATGCAGGGGGTTTTGCCCCCGGCATAGCACGACCAGGTAAGGCGGTAAGGCACGCCGAGCCTGCGGCCCAGCCGGATGATCTGAGCTTTTGTCATGCGGACCAGCGGCGCAATGATCTTTATGTTTTTGTTCCCGGAGCTTAAGCCCAGCGATTTGACAAGGTTTGCCCAGGCCCTGAAGTATTTTGGCCTGCAGTCCGGGTAGCCGCTGAAATCCAGCGCGTTGGCGCCGATGAATATCGCCTGCGCTTTTATTGTTTCAGCCATCGAAAGAGCGAAGGAAAGAAAAATCGTGTTTCTTGCCGGCACGTATGTCGATGGCAGAATGCCATCGGGAAAAGCGACTGAGCTGATTTCCGCTATTCCGCGCTCCGGTATGCGTTTTGTTTTGTCAATGAGCGAACTTCCTTTCCAGGGAAGCCGGAAATTAACCACGCGGCAGGGCGAGCCGGAAAGCTTCGCGATCTTTTTTGCCCGGATAATTTCTTTTTTGTGTTTCTGGCCGTAGTCAAAAACCAGGCAGCTGGTTTTGTAGCCCTTTGCTTTCGCGAAATAAAGCGCCGTGGCGGAATCAAGCCCGCCTGACAGCAGGACAACCGCTTTTTTATTCATGGTAGACGGCGTACTGCCGGTCGCTTTCCCACACGGTGATCTTTATGCCGGAAAGTTCCAGTTTTGGGTGTTCGCACAGCAGGCGGCCCTTGAGCTCGTCATGTATGTACTTCGCCATTATTTCGGAGGTCGGGTTGAGCTTGTCGAACGGCTTGACCTTGTTGAGGTACTGGTGGTCAAACCCCTCAAGCAGGCCCCCTACGATTTTTTTCAGCTCGGTGAAATCAAGAAGCATGCCTGTCTTGTCCAGGTTCTCGCCGCAGACGGTCGCCTCTATTTTCCAGTTGTGCCCGTGCAGGTTTTCGCATTTTCCCTTGTAATCGCGCAGGTTGTGCGCTCCCGAAAAACTTGTTATCGTCGTGACTTCGTACAATGAACCTCCCTTAATGCCGCATGTTTTAGTACGCCTCTATATCGACTTTCTTTACGTTTGTCGCGTCTATGTTTTTTAAGCCGCTCCTCTGGCAGAAACCAATGAACTTGTCGGCCGAGTCGCTTACAAAATACTTAAACGAAACAGTCTTGAGCTCGGAAAGTATCCCGTTGGAATAAATGGTTTCCTTCACGAAACTTGCCGTTTCATGCGCGGAACTTACGAGCTTCACTTTTTTGCCCATGACATCCGCTATGATGTTCTCAAGCCAGGGGTAATGCGTGCAACCCAGCACCAGCGTGTCTATCCTGGCCTGCTTGAGCGGAGCAAGGTATTTCACTGCTATTTCCCTGGTGATTTTTTTGTGCGCGTCGTCCGCCCAGCATTCTTCGACAAGCGGCACGAACAGCGGGCATGCCTGGGAAAAAACCCTGACGTCCTTTATATCGCCGAACCTGCTTATGGCCCTTTCGTAAGCGCGGCTGTTAATCGT
>MGVM01000106.1:0-1198 GCA_001800495.1 Elusimicrobia bacterium RIFOXYB2_FULL_48_7 | reverse complement strand
CGTACCTATTACGCCGACCCTGTCGCCGGCAGTTACTTCCACCGCTTTTCTTGAGCCCGGCTCGATCACGTCTATCACGGGCAATTTTGTGTTGTTGCGCAGGTGTTCAAGCGCGTGCGCCGACACGGTGTTGCACGCCACGACAATAAGCTTTACCCTCTGCTTCAGCAGGAAATTCAGTATCTGGAGCGAAAACTTTTCCACCACTTCCCTGGACTTGTTCCCGTAGGGTACCCGCGCGGTATCGCCGAAATAAACAATGGATTCAGTCGGCAGCTGCCTGGAAATTTCCTTTACAACCGTTAACCCGCCCACGCCGGAATCAAAAACACCAATCGGAAGATTCTTGTTCACCGTTACCCCCCCTTGCTATCTGGATTTTTTTTGTAAATGTATTTTTTTATGCCGGAATAAATGGAATCCGCCATGTCCTTCTGGAATTTCCGTGTATGCAGCTTCACCTCTTCCCCGGGGTTGGAAAGAAACGCGCATTCAACCAGCACGGCAGGCATCTGCGCGCCCCTGAGCACGTAAAAACCCGCCTGCTTGATGCCGCGGTTTTCTGTTTTTATCCTGGAGGTGACGTCCTGGGTTATGTACGCGCAAAGTTCCGAGGATTCATTCATGAATTCATTCATGACCATAGACCATTGCAGGGTCTGAAGTTTTTCCTTTTTCGGCGAAGGGGTGCCTTCCATTTTTATAACGGCATTTTCTCGCGCGGCCACGGCAGAGGCCTCGGGGTCGCTGGCGTTTTCCGATAGAAAATATATCTCGAACCCTTTCAGGTTTTTCTTTATACTTGCGTTGCAGTGGATGGAAATAAAGAAATCGGCATTGTTGTTGTTGGCTATCTGGGTCCGGTCCACCAGCGGGATGAAGGTGTCGTCCTGGCGGGTGAGCACTATCCTGTAGCCGTCCTGTGAAAGCAGTTTCGCTAGTTCCCTTGCTATCGCAAGATTTATCTCTTTTTCCCTTGTGCCATTCGGCCCAACGGCGCCAGGGTCTTCACCGCCGTGCCCCGCGTCAACCACGATAGTAAGGGATTTGGCAGCTTTTGATATGGATTGCGCGGCAGTTGTCCCTGAAGCCGGGGCGGGCATCACCGGGGGTTTCTCCGGTATCGTTTCCGGAATTGTTTCTCCGGGTGCCGCTGTTTCGGGTTTCTCCGAAGCGCCAGCGGTCACAACACTCGCGG
>MGVM01000105.1 GCA_001800495.1 Elusimicrobia bacterium RIFOXYB2_FULL_48_7 | reverse complement strand
AAGCGTTGGACAAGGCAGGCATCACAGTCAATAAAAATGCAATCCCTTACGATGAACGGCCTCCTGCGATAACAAGCGGTATGAGACTTGGCACGCCGTGTGTTACTACAAGGGGGATGGGTGAAGCGGAAATGACAGATATAGCAGAGATAATAGATGAGGTGTTGAAGAACAACTCTGATGAGGCAAAGATAGGAATGCTCAGGCAGAGGGCCGGGGAGATCTGCAAGGGATTTCCGATATATTAAATTTTAGATACACGATACATGATGCAGGATGCACGATTAAAACTATCAGATTATGAATCGTGTATCTTGTATCATGCATCATGAAATTTTATGAAGTGTCCATTTTGTGTAAATTTAGAAGACAAGGTTATTGACTCGCGAACGAGCAAGGAAGGCGATGCTATACGCAGAAGGCGCGAATGCCTGAAGTGCGGAAAGCGTTTTACCTCTTACGAGCGTGTTGAAGATATAGTCCCCATGGTTGTTAAAAAGGATGGAAGGCGCGAGCCGTTTGACAGGCCGAAGATACTGCGGGGGCTTGAAAAGGCATGTGAAAAAAGGCCTGTCAGCGTGGAATTGCTTGAAGGGATTGTTGATTCAATAGAAAAAAAGCTCATAAACCTTGGCGTGAAGGAAATACAGAGCACATGGGTCGGAGAAGAGGTAATGTCTTCGCTGAGAGAGCTTGATAAGGTTGCGTATGTGAGATTTGCGTCTGTTTACAGGCAGTTTAAGGATATAAGCGAGCTTATGAACGAAGTAAAGACATTGTTTGAACAGAAAGGCAGTAAACAGTGAATAGTGACAGTTTTAAGTGGCAGTGTCTGATTACTGATTACTGAACACTGACACAGACACTGAAAAAGGAGGCTTTTTATGTATGATTGGGGATTAAAGAACCGTCTTTCAAGGATAATTAAATCTGACGGAAGAACTGTCATGCTTGCAGTGGACCATGGATATTTCCTCGGACCCACGACAGGGCTTGAAGATGCGGAAAAAACAATCAAGCCGCTGCTCCCGTATGCTGATGCTCTAATGCCGACAAGAGGGATTGTCCGCACATCAGTTTCTCCAATATCAGAGACGCCGATAGTCTTAAGAGTCTCTGGCGGAAACAGCATTCTTGATGAAGACCTGTCAAACGAAGGGCTGATTGTTTCCATGGAAGATGCGGTAAGGTTAAACGCATCGGCAGTTGCTCTCTCAATATATGTCGGCTCTCCAAATCAGAAAGAGACGCTTCTGAATCTTACAAAGCTTATTGATGAGGGTCATCGTTATGGGATGCCTGTGCTTGCTGTTACGGCAGTTGGAAAGAACATGGTACGTGATGCAAGGTATCTTGCCTTGAGTTGCAGGATAGCCGCTGAACTCGGAGCGCATATTGTAAAGACATATTACTGCGAGGGTTTTGAAAAACTTGTTAAGACATGCCCTGTGCCACTCGTTATGGCAGGAGGGAAAAAACTTCCGGAGTTTGAAGCGCTTGAACTAACCTACAATGCAATCTCCCGCGGAGCAGCAGGCGTTGACATGGGAAGGAATATTTTCCAGTCTACACACCCCGTGGCCATGATACAGGCGGTAAGGGCCGTGGTGCATGAGAAAGCGAGCGTTGACAGGGCTTTTGATTTATTCAAATCACTGAAAAAGAAATAGGTTCGATATATGCGTGTAGCGATGTATTACAACAACCGGGACGTCCGCTTGCAGGAGATGCCCAAGCCCGAAATAGGCTCCCGGGAAATCCTTGTGAAGGTAATCTCAAGCGGGATTTGCGGCAGCGATGTGCTTGAATGGTACCGTATAAAGAAAGCGCCGCTTGTCCTGGGCCACGAGATAGCCGGGGATATTGCCGCTGTCGGCGCTGACGTGAAAGGTTATAAAGCCGGCGAGCGGGTCTTTGTTTCTCACCACGTGCCCTGCAATACATGCAGGTACTGCCTGGCTGGTGAGTATACAGCCTGTGAAACACTGCAAAAGACGAATTTTTTCCCGGGCGGGTTCTCAGAATACTTAAAGGTGCCGGAGCTTAACGTTGACAGGGGAATAATAAAACTCCCTGACGAAATGTCCTACGATGACGGTGTATTCATTGAACCGCTGGCCTGCATTGTCAGGGGGCACAGGACGGCTCAATTCAAGCCGGGAAAAACCCTTCTGGTCATAGGCAGCGGAATTGCCGGTCTTCTGCATGTGGCTATGGCAAAAGCCACCGGTATTAGCAGGATTATAGCTTCCGATATCAGCGCTTACAGGCTGGATGCGGCGAAAAATCTTGGCGCGGATGCCGTATTAAACCCAAGTGACAAATTCCTTGAAGAATTATTGAAAATAAACGACGGAAGGAAAGCGGATTACATAGTCGTATCAACAGGCGCGCCCGCCGCGTTCAAGCAGGCGATGCAGTGCGTGGACAAGGGCGGGACGGTGCTGTTCTTCGCGCCGACTTCCACCGGCGAGCCGGTTCCCCTGCCGGTAAATGATTACTGGCGCGACGGCATTAAATTCATATTTTCGTACGGTGGAGCGCCCGAGGACCTTGCCGCGGCAACGGAGCTTATACGCTCGAAAAGAATACCTGTTGAAAAAATGATAACGCACCGCTTGGGCCTTGCTGAAGCCGGGCTGGGTTTCAAGCTTGTAAGCGAAGCGAAAGAATCAATAAAAGTCATCATAGAACCGCAAAGGTAGGTATTGTGCCTTGATTATCGCATTTGGATGTGACCACGCGTCTTTCCCGGTGAAGGAAAAAATCCTGGAATTCCTGAGAGCCCAGGGCCACAAGATTATTGACTGCGGGTGTTTCAGTACTGAAAGCGTTGATTACCCGGATTACGCCCAGGCGGCTTGCAGGAATGTAATGAAGGGCGACTGCGAAAGGGCCGTGCTAGCATGTGGCTCGGGCGTTGGCATGAGCATCGCTGCCAATAAATCCCGCGGAATACGCGCCGCGTTGTGCTACAGTGACGAAATAGCGAAGCTTGCTTCCAGCCACAACGACGCCAATGTTCTTTGCGTGGGAACCAGGTTCTTCACGCCTGAACAGATAAACAATTGGATAAAGATCTGGATCGAAACTCCGTTCGAGGGAAACAGGCACACGGGAAGGATTGACAAGATAAAAGCCCTGGACAAGGCATGCCAGTAGGGGGAAAAATGAGGAAATACAAAACCGGTCTTTTGATTATCGCGATATGCTCTCTCGTGTCCGGTGCCGGAATTTTCCGCGCCGCGCGCGCGGACGGCCAGATTGACAGCGCCAGGGACCTGGTCAACCAGGGGAAATATGATGAAGCCATCGCGCTACTCAATACGCTGCCTGACACCCAGGAAAAAAAGCTGGCGCTCGCGTTCGCTTACCTGGGAACCGAAAAATATGACGAAGCTGAAAAAATAATGCTGGAGATCGTGAAGGATAACCCAGCTTCGCTTCCCGCGCGGTATTGCCTCGGCATGCTTTACGAAAAGAAGAAAAACAGCGCGGAGGCAATAATCCAGTGGGAAAAAGTCCTGCTGCTCACCCAGAAGAAAGAACTCAGGGAACTCGCGTCCAAACACCTGGCGCAGTTAAAGAAAGATGAAAAAAAATAAATTAGGTTTTATCCTATGTCTGTTTGTTTTACTGAGCTCCTGCGCAACCGGCCGGCGCAGTGGCATGAAGCAGGGGTATGATTTTTCAAAGGTGCGCGTTATAGGCATGGGAAACTTCACAGGAGCCTCCGGTAATTCCGTAAGCGGTGAATTTGCCAGGCAGCTTCTTATCCGGGGTTACAACGTCAAGACTTCAGTGAAAGAAGTTGATGCCGTGCTTGAAGGCAGCGTGGACCAGTATATACCCCAAAAGCAGTATCTGTTCTACAATAACAGCAACAGTGATGCTAATACGGTTGTCGTAGTTCCTGCCGTATCTGAAATCACAGGGGCAAACACATATTCGCTTGGAGCGCCTTTTGGCCTGAAAGACAAAGGTGAAGTGGTCATTAGTAATGCGACAGCGGGTGTCACTGCACGGTTGATTGATGCAAAAACCCAGGAAATTATATGGACGAATTCCTATACGTACGAAAGTTTTGATATAAAGGCGTCTATTGAAAATACAGTCAATTATCTTGTGAATTCGTTTACGGAGAGAAAATGAGTATCTCAAGATTTATTTACGCGGCGGCAATCTGTGTTTTCTCTGTCAATGCTTTCTGCCAGGACGTGGAACTCACGGTTTACAACCAGAACATGGGGCTTGTTAAGGAAAAACGTTCTCTTGACATGGAAAAGGGCATAAAGAAAGTTGATTTCACGGAAGTCGCCGCGCAGATAGACCCGACAAGCGTGCGCTTCAAGTCGCTGTCGGCGCCGGAATCTTGCTCCGTGCTTGAACAGAATTTTGAATACGACCTGGTCAGCCGCGACAAGCTCCTGCAAAAATATATCGGCAGGGAAATCGAGCTTGAAAGAAGAAGCGGTGAAAACGGCGAGAAAAAGGAAATTATAAAAGGCACGCTTTTAAGCATAGCGGGGGGTATTACCCTGAAGGTTGACGATAAAATACTGCTTAACCCTTCCGGCGAGATTGCCCTGTCAAAATTGCCCGAGGGCCTTGTAACAAAGCCCACGCTTTCGTGGTTGGTTGAAAATGAAAGGTCAGGCCGGCAGAATGTAGAGATAGACTATATTACTAATGGCATTAACTGGTCGGCGGATTACGTTGTTGTCTCAGATAAGGATGACAAAATGGCCGATCTCACGGGCTGGGTGACGATTGACAATAGATCAGGGGCAACTTACCGCGACGCGAAATTGAAACTCATTGCAGGTGATGTCAATAGGGTTTCAGCCGGCGGTTATAAAGACGTGTCGATGGTTAATGGCTACGAAATGATGAG
Organism: Elusimicrobia bacterium RIFOXYB2_FULL_48_7; assembly: GCA_001800495.1. GTDB lineage: Bacteria > Elusimicrobiota > Endomicrobiia > CG1-02-37-114 > XYA2-FULL-39-19 > OXYB2-FULL-48-7. The sequence goes on along the minus strand of MGVM01000105.1, from coordinate 2,588 downwards.
AGCCAAGGCGGCAGTTCCACAGTTCCAGGAAAAATCATTCTTTGAATACCACATGTACACCCTCCAGAGAAGGGCCACGGTGAACGACAATGAGACAAAGCAGGTGGAATTCACCAAGGCCATGTCTGTCCCGGTTAAAAAAATCTACACCTACGACGGATCTAGGATGCCTTTTTACGGTTACCAGGACTGGTACCGGACCAATAAAACATTTGGCACCGAAACCGGTAGTAAAAAAGTTTCCGTGATGCTTGAATTCAAGAACAGCAAAGAAAATAATCTCGGGATGCCGCTTCCGAAAGGCAGGATCCGCGTTTATAAAGAAGATTCTGATGGCAGCCTTGAATTCGTGGGAGAAGATTCCATCGACCATACCCCGAAGGACGAACAGGTCAGGGTTTACCTCGGCGACGCTTTTGACATTGTTGGGGAAAGAACACAGGCAGATTTTAAGTGCGGTACTGACTGGTGCGAGGAATCTTTCAAGATAACATTGCGCAACCACAAGGATGAACAGGTGGAAGTAAGGGTTATTGAACATTTATACAGGTGGTCAAACTGGAAAATAACCGAGAAATCAATGGCGTACGAGAAAAAAGATTCGAGGACCGCAGAATTCAAGGCGGTTATACCCAAAGACGGCGAATCGGTCATAACATATACCGTAAAATACTGGTGGTAGAAGGCAAGGTAGAGGGGGATAGCTATGGCGATGAATACCAACGAGTTATTGAAGCTGGTTGTGAAGGCGGGAATCTCAGATATTCATTTCAAAGCGGATTCGCCCCCCCTTATTCGTTTATATGGGAAACTCATGTCGTCGGAATTTGACAATTTTACCGCCAAGCAGATCGAAGAACTTGCCTATTCATTCCTTACCAAGGAACAGAAGGAAAAATTTGAGGCTGACGAGGAACTGGATGTTTCATACGGCGTCGAAGGAGTCTCCAGGTTCAGGATTAACGTATACCGGCAAAGAAACACCATAGCCCTTACTCTTAGGGTCGTGCCGGTAAAAATAAAGAATTTCACCGAATTGAACCTGCCGGAGGAAACCCTGAAAAAAATTGTCGGTTGTTCCAGGGGGCTTATACTTGTCACTGGCGTCACGGGTGCCGGCAAAACCACTACTATGAATTCCATCCTTGATTACATAAATGCCTCCTTCAGCAGCAACATCATTACCGTTGAAGACCCGATAGAATTTTATCACAAGGATAAAAAATCCTCCATTTCCCAGAGGGAAGTTGGGATTGACACCAAGTCGTTCAAGAATGCCCTGAAGTATGTTTTAAGGCAGGATCCCGACATTGTGGTCATCGGGGAAATGAGGGAATACGAGGCAATAGGCGCCGGCATAACAGCTGCCGAGACAGGCCACTTGGTTCTTTCAACAATTCATACTATTGATGCTGTGCAAACAATAGACAGAATCCTCGATACCTACCCGGAACACCAGCAGCACCAGGCAAGGATCCAGCTTTCCAATGTATTGAGGGGTGTTGTAGCGCAGAGGTTGTGTGTTTCTGCCGATGGCAAAAGCCGCGTTCCTGCCACTGAAATCCTTGTCGGCACTTCGCTGGTGAGGAAGATGATACTTGAAAACAAGACCGCCGAACTTTACAAGGCCATGGAGCAGGGAGAATATTACGGGATGCATACTTTCGACCAGGACCTTCACAGGCTCTATGTCGATAAAAAAATAAAGATCGAGGAAGCGCTGGACAAGGCCACGAATCCTGAGGACCTGCAGCTGAAACTCAAGGGCGTATTCCAGGAAATGATGTAACGGCCGCGTAATAGCATATGGAAGAGAAAGATAATCTCCAGGATGTACTTTCAGAACTGAAAAAAGTGCTGGGTGACCTTACCAAGGAAGAAAAGCAGCAGGTTGTAGAAAAAATAGAAAAAAAACTTGGCGAGGCATCCGGTGTAACTAGCGCTGTGTTCAACAAAGGCGCGCAAGTCGCGCAAAGCGCGCAAAGCGCGGCCAAACCCGCTGTCGAGTATTATCCGAACACAAAAGTCCCGGTATCAGGCCCGGATTCACCGCCTCCTCCGAAACCCGTTATTCCGGTTCCGGCTGTTGTTAAAACTGATCGCCAGGTGCCTAGCCTCGTGGTTGAAAAGCCGTCGCCCGTCCAGGTAAAACCGTCGGAAGTTCCACCTTCGGCGGAATCCGCGCCTGAGACTCTTCCGGGCGCGCCCGAGCCGCCGTCGACCCCGATCTCAATTCCAAGAATTACCCCGATATCATTTAAACCGTCCGCTTCCGCACGCATCGCGCCTGTCGCACAATCATCGCCTCTTGCGCAACATACGCCGTCAGCGCCCGTTCCGCCGTCGGTTAATCCCCCGGACAAAGTTCAGTCCGTGAAACCCGCGGCACCGCGAATCGAAACTGAATCGCTGGCTTCATTATTCGGCCCGGCAGTTCCGAAAGAACCGCCAACGGCGCCGGAAACAAAATCCCAGTATTCCCAGACACTGAAATCCTCAGTACAACCGAAAAAGGATGAAACGGCCGTGAATGCCTTTAAGCCTATTTTCAGGCCGTCTGTTCATGAACAACCGGTTGAACCTGCGGC
>MGVM01000104.1:5834-7086 GCA_001800495.1 Elusimicrobia bacterium RIFOXYB2_FULL_48_7 | reverse complement strand
CTTGATGTGCAGGTTCAAAAAACCCGGCGGGACAACCTCTATTTTTGAAAAGCAAGGTAGGGCTGAAAGCTTGAGAGAGAGTTCCTCCGCAAGAATTTTAGGATTGGTTTTGCGCTGTTTGGCCAGTAAAAGGGCGAGATTTGTGGAGAGATCGGCGTTGAATTTTGCCGGCGGTTCTTCCAGGCTGAAATCTAGACATGGTTGAGCTTGTGAGACCATGTCGGTCCCGGGCGTAGCCGGGACAGGTTCAAGGAGGCGGGATATATTCTGCCTTATTTCCTGAACGAAAGTTTTCTTGCTTTGTGCCATAAACGTTCCAGTGAGTAGAATTCCCGCGCGCTTTTTGTCATTACATGGACCACTACGTTCCCGTAATCAAGCAGCTGCCAGTTGGGAGAGCTGCCCTTCAGTTCCTGCCGTGCCAGCTGGAGAAGCCCCTGTTTCCTGAAATCAGACTTGATGGCATGGATGATAGCGTCCATCTGGACATTTGTTTCCACGGTCCCTATCACGAAATAATCGCTTACGGTCGTGAGTTTGCTTATATTCAGGATTACGACATCTTCAGCTTTTTTGCCCCACATCATTTTTGCGGATTGTTTAGCTATTGCCAGGGGTGTCAATTTTTTCAAAATAATTCTCCTATGTACCGTTTAAAACCTTACGCTGCCGGAGGTGTTCCTGTCGAGCCGGGCCTTTGCGGATTTTTCTTCCTGGTTCTTGATGTTTTCAAGCGCGTCGATCAGCTGGAGCGAAACGGAATTGAGCAGGTCGCAGGTCCTGTGCTGGTAATCCGCCTGTTTCGCGGAGTTACCCAGTATTATAAACCCAAGCAGTTTTTCTTTTACCAGCGGCGAGATCAGCGTTGATTTCATGGGAGCGAATTCCTTGCTGATGATATCGCTGATCTCTTTGTCTTCTTTTGACAGGATAATTGTCTCGGATTTGTCCGCCAGGAAAGCCATGAGCGGGTGCTTGCAGTCAACGGCGTTTTTCTGCGTGTCGCCGTAGGTCCCGTAGGGCTCATAGTCTTCGGTGAATTCATTCCAGATATATAAAAGCCCCGTGTCCACGTCCGGCACGGAAACACACAGGTGCTTTACTATTTCGTGCGAAAATTCGTTTATGGACAAATTTTTGACAATTATTTTGCTGATCTCATAGACAGTGGCGAGCTCCCTGCTTGTCTGTTCAAGGCGTCCCAGGCCCAAAAACAACAATGTTTCCAGCATTTTCTGCGTTCCCGGCGGGT
>MGVM01000104.1:3103-5819 GCA_001800495.1 Elusimicrobia bacterium RIFOXYB2_FULL_48_7 | reverse complement strand
TCTTGAAGGCATCGGTAGGAATTTTATAATAAAGTAGTTTTGTTTTCGCCTTAACGGAAGCTGTCCTGGGCACGGAACTGAACAAGCTCATTTCGCCGAAGATGTTATTTTCGCCGATTACCGAGAGCACCTTTTCAGTTTCTTCTGAAAGTTTTTTTATGATGACGGCTTCGCCTTCCTCGATGATATAAAGATGGTTTGAAGGGGCGCCTTCGGAAAAAATCACGTCGTCCGTTTTCGCCTGTTTTTCCTCCATGAGTTCTGTAAGTTTTTTCGTGAATTCCGCGTTAAAGCCGCTCAAGGCAGGTATGTTTTTGATGAATTTGGATTTGTCCATACTTTATCCTTATTCTATTTATTTTCAGGGAAAAGTTCGTTTTCAACCAGGCTGCAAAGTATGTGCAGGACCATGACATGGCCTTCCTGTATGCGCGGAGTGGAATTTGAAGGTATCCTGATGCAATAATCCGTAATGTGTTTTAATTCTCCGCCATTTTCGCCTGTCCATCCGACGGTAACAGCACCCTGTTTCTTTGCCTGTTTTATCGCCAGGTTGACATTCTTTGAGTTGCCGCTGGTGGAAATGCCTATAACGACGTCGCCTTTTTTGACCAGTGACTCAACCTGTCTTGAAAACACCTTTTCAAACCCGTAATCATTGGCAATTGCCGTGATGAGCGATATATTTGAAGGCAACGCTACCGCTTCCAGGCCTTGCCGTTCCTTTTGGAATCTGGCCACAAGCTCAGCTGCAAGGTGAATGGCGTCAGCGGCGCTTCCTCCGTTGCCAAACACGACCACTTTATTCTTTTTTTTGTAGGCATCAATAATCTGCCTGGCTATTTCTTCAATCTCAACGGCGTTCTTTTTCAGGATTTTCTCTTTTATTTCAATGCTTTCCTTTATAATCCTGGCAATTTGCTGTTTCATGGTGAATGGTATTATACTTTATTTTCCATTAAAAGTCACCAGCAAGCTTGAAAACCGAAGTTTTCAAACTTGAAAACTTCGTGTTTTTAAGGTAAAATATTAATTACCCCATACGCTTCTTAGCGCGTGACATGGGGTATTAAGAAGGTAAAAATGCCCTACAAACAATTTGACAGGAAAAAACTGGTTCTGGAATCATTGAACGCCAGGAGAAACAAGCAAAGAATTGAGTTCGACCACATACCCGTTGACAGGAAACCCTCCGGGCAAAGCGCCGGCGCAAAGAAAACAATCACCGAAACTATCCTGAAGATAAAAAAAGCCAGGAAAAACGGCCGGCCGGTTATGCTTGTTTTCGGCGCTCACACCGTGAAAAACGGCCTTTCCCCCGTGCTCATAAAACTGATCGAAGACGGCTGGGTGACTCACCTTGCGACAAACGGCGCGGGCATAATTCACGACTGGGAATTCGCTTACCAGGGCCAGACCAGCGAACACGTGGAAGAGAACGTCGAAAGAGGCAGGTTCGGCGCATGGAAGGAAACCGGGTTTAATATAAACATAGCGATAATCGCGGGAGCCTATCACGGGCTTGGTTACGGCGAATCTGTTGGAGCTTTTATTGAAAACGGCGGGGTTGACATCCCGTCACGGGAACAGCTCAAGAAAATAATCTGTTCTAATGCATTGTCTGATCCCGGCAAAAGCGCGGCGGCAGCGGATCTCTTTGAAACAGTGAAAACATTCTCTCTCAAGCCGGGAAGAATAAGTGTCACGCACCCATTTAAAAAATACAGCATACAGGCCGCAGCGTACCGGCTTAAGGTCCCTTTCACCGGCCATCCGATGATAGGCCACGATATTATTTACGTCCACCCGGTAAACAGCGGCGCGGCGATAGGCAGGGCGGCCTTGAGGGATTTTCTTTCTTTCACCAACAGCGTGAGCGCTCTTGACGGCGGGGTGTACCTTTCGGTGGGTTCAGCCGTGATGTCTCCGATGATTTTTGAAAAGGCGCTTTCAATGTCGCAGAACCTGGCTATCCAAAAGGGCAAACATATTGATAATCATTACATAGTGGTCGTTGATCTTGCAAAATCGGAGTGGGACTGGAAAAAGCAGGGCGAGCCGCCCATGGACAATTCCGCGTATTACCTGCGCTACTGCAAGACTTTCAGCAGGATGGGCGGCACTATGAAATACCTCTCGGCGGACAACCGCGATTTTCTCCTTTCACTTTACCAGGGCCTTTCTTCACGCTGACCAGCAGCGCCGCGCCCCATGCCGCTTCTTCGTCATGCGAAGGAAGGTTTAACTTCATTTTGAATGTTTTTGAAATAATATCACGAAGTACCGGGTTTTTTTTAATGGCATTCCCGGAGCCGCATAGTTTGTGTTTATTAATTCCCGCCCTGAGATACAAACTGTGCAGCGATTTTGCCATGGCTTCAAGGGTTCTCCTGCAGGGGCCCGGTTTTTCAGCCCTCCTGTTCATTTCCTCGTAGGTTATCCCGAGTTTACGCTTTAGCCTTGCGTAAACCGCTCCGCCTTTCAGGCTTCTGCCAACCAGCAAATATTTTCCGTTAAAATAAGGACGCAGTTCAAGCGGGCCGGAAGGCTTCACGAACTTGTCCGTTATAACCGATACCTGCGAGCCGGTGCCGATATTGACATTGATGCTTCCTGCCCCGGCACCGCTGCCCAGGGCGCTGGCCTGGTTGTCGCCTATAGCGCAATGAACGGGAATTCCGCTGCCGGTATACCCGATAATCTCACCCGAAGCCCG
>MGVM01000104.1:0-3079 GCA_001800495.1 Elusimicrobia bacterium RIFOXYB2_FULL_48_7 | reverse complement strand
GAGCCCGAGCTTGTCAATTAAATCCCAATGCCATTGGTTTTTTTTGAAGTTGAAAAGTCCCGAACCTGCCGCGTCCGTGGGGTCAGTGAACAACTGTTTTTCTTTTGTCAGCAGGGTCGCTATCCAGTCGTGGATGAAGCAGGCCTTGTAAGCGCCGTTCGGGACTTTTTTATTTTTGGTAAACCAGTAAAGCGTCGCGCCAAGATAACCGGGGCTTATAGCGCATCCGCATTCGCCGGCGCTTCTTCCCGCTTTTTTCCGGATTTCCGTAATGAGCCCGGTGGCCCGTTGATCCTGCCAGGTTATGAGTTTTGACAGGGGCCGCAGGCGCCTGTCTACAAAAAGCATCCCGTGCATCTGGCCTGTAAGGCCGATACCGGATATCTTTTTTTCTGTTTTTTCGACGGCCCTGCCGATCAAACGAAGGACTGTCTTTTTGATTTTTTCAGGGTCCTGCTGGTAAAATACAGGGCCGGTGCTGACATTTGAATTGTTTTGTTCTGAAGCAGAAAAGGCGGGTTTTCCGGTTTTGCTGTTCAAGGCGAGAACACAGATCTTTGTTGTACCTATGTCTATACCAAGGTAAAGGTTCATTTTATTTCGGTTATTCTTTTAATGTCCGGGTCCTTGAAAACATCCTTTTCGTCAATACTGTTTGAAGAGAACTCCGAGACCACCGCGCCCTGCGGGCCTGACTGGAACCAGTGCCAGGTGTCGGGCTGCAACGTATACTGCTGTCCGGGTTTCAAAATGGTCTCATGCCATACCGTGAAATACTGTTTCCTGCCTTCCGGCGGTTTACCTTTTGGATTCTTCGAGGGTTTGCCGGGTGTGTAAAAATAAATCTCCCCATGCCGGCACCTGAAAGTTTCTCTTTTGCCTTTGTACCTGCCGACCGGAGGGTGCCTGTGCTGGGGCGCTATCTGTCCGGGGAACATCACGAGCTCCTTGGCACAGTAAATATCGTTGTTTTCATAAACCACAATCTCAACCATTATCGGCTGGCTAGCGCCGAACCCGTGATCAACCACCTCAATGTTTTTCGCTTCCTCGGGCGTAATGGTGATTTTTGCTTTTTTTAAAAAGCCTGCTGCTTTCTTCTGCAGGCCCTTGAATTGTTTTTTAGTCAGCATTTGTCACTCCCAATCGGTGAGCCAGTGGCCGATCGTAATCCTGTCAGGCCCGAATTTTTCTTTTGACTCGACGATGATATCGCGCTGCGAGCCGGCGGGCATGTCAAAGTAATTGTCTGAAAAAATAACTTCCGGGTCGTCATGTTTATCAAGCAGGTGGCAGAACCGGGTGTACTTGCCTGTTTTCAGGCGCAGCAGCGATACCCATTTTCCCTTGACCTGCTTCTGCGACACGATCTTGTATTCAATCTCCGGTTCTTCCCATTTTACGTCTTTCCATAAGCTCGGGAAATATGTTACCGGCGGAAGTATTTTGCCGTTCGCGGCGGCTTTAACAAAAAGAAAATCACCCGAAGGGCATTTTAGTTTTTTGTTGGAAACAGAATAGAATTGGGCCACAGTATTGGCTTTAACTTTTAATGATTTTGCTTTTTGCCATTTTTTCTGCCCGGAAATGTTTTCCTGGCCGAACGCTAGTTTAACAGAAAAGTCTTTGCCCGTTTCATTGCTGAAGAAGAAGCCCGTTTTTCCTCCGCGCTCAAAAACAACCGGCAGAAGCGGGGCGCAGGCCCTTTTAGCCGAGTAAAACGCCGGTTTGACCTTTTTATAATAATCTATCACAGACCAATTAGATGTTGGCCAGCAATCGTTGAGCATCCAGAACATCGTTCCGCCGTTGTTGGGCCGGTCGCGCCGAGCGTATTCAAATTCGGAACGCATTATCTCCATGTGCGCCGCCTGCCCGAGTTTCACGTATTCCTGCAAAGAATTTATTTTGCCGAAAAGACCGCCGGCTATCATGATTATCTGGTTAAAGTGGTAATGTTCGCGCCAGCCGAACTGGATATGGTACTTCCAGTCATCGTTCGGCGGCCAGTAGTTCTTCGGGCTGAAAAACTTTTTATGAGTTTTAACGCTTGCCGGCCCCTGGATGGCGAATTCGGTGTCGAACGAGCAGACATTCTCAAAATATTCGCGGTATTTCTCCGGGCGGTTGCCGGACATGAACAGTACGTACTTCCAGGCTGACATATGCGAGTTGCCTGAATTGATCATGTTGCCCTCGTCATCGCGGGATTCCGGGCTTGATTGCACGTACGGCACCCCAAGAGAGTAGCGTGTTGTCAGCCCGCGCAGGATCATGGTATAAATGATCGGGTCTTCCCTTAAACGGAACTTTTTCTGCTGGGCGAAGTCATCAGAATAAACGCCGAGGTCCGCCTGCGCGTTCACTGCCTCTTCTTCCGGGTAAGACCAGGAATACACGTCCTCGTTTATCCCGCACCAGGTGACAATGCAGGAATAATTCTTTAACCGACTCAGCTGGTAGTTCGCCTCGGCGATGATCTCATCCATCAGCAGGCCGACGGGATAGCGGGTGCTTGAGAACATGAAATCCTGCCATACCATCAGCCCGAGTTCGTTGCATAAGTCATAAAATATTTCTTTTTCATAAATCCCGCCGCCCCAGACGCGCAGCATATTGAAATTGGCTTCACTGGCGCGCTGGATATAATACCCGTACTGTTCGTTTTTGATCGTGCCGGGCCAGGTTTCCATCGGCACCCAGTTCGAGCCCTTCACAAGCACCGGCTTGCCGTTGACCTCAAGCTGGAAGGAATAACCCGAGCCCGCTTCCGGCGTAAAGGGTTTTTCTACGGTTCTTACCTCGCGGATCCCGATTTTCCCTTCCCTGATTTCGGCAACTTTCCCGTTGATTATAAGTTCAACACTGTAATTGTAGAGGTTCGGTTCGCCGTAGCCGCTCGGCCACCAGAGTTTTGGGTTGGGCACATTGATATGGAAGTACGACTTGTAATTATTGCGCTCTATTTTTTTTGAGATATTCGCGCCATGCCCGGAGAATTTCAGCGAGATGGCATAGCCCGCTTCTTTAGCCGGCTTTGAGACTTCAAAAGCGAAATCCACCCGGCCGTCAATGAAGG
>MGVM01000103.1 GCA_001800495.1 Elusimicrobia bacterium RIFOXYB2_FULL_48_7 | reverse complement strand
CGGGTTAAGCGAGCTGTAGGGATCCTGGAAAATCACCTGCACTTTTTTATGGAAATCCTTTAATCCCGCAGGGTTCAGTTCAAATACATTTTTGCCGTTGAACAGCACTTCACCTGCCGTGGGTTCAATCAATTTCAATATAGTCCTGCCCAGGGTAGTTTTCCCGCATCCGGATTCGCCCACCAGCCCGATGGTTTCCCCTCTGTTCAGGGAAAAAGAAACATCATCCACAGCTTTTGTATAAGCAGTGTGCCTTGAAAAAATGTTCTTTTCCCTGATCTGGTAGTATTTCTTTAAATTATTGATCTCAAGCATATAAATGACACGCTGCTTTATGTGTTCCCTTTATTGCATCCAACTCTGGTTCCTGTTTTTCACATATTTCCATCTTGAACTTGCATCTTGGGTGAAATTTGCACCCATTGGGCAGGTCCCATACATCCGGCACCCTTCCCGGAATAGTATCCAGGCGGCTGCCTTTGCCTTTTAGGGAAGGCAGTGTTTCAAAAAGCCCCTTGGTATATGGATGCAATGGGTTTGAGTATATCTCAGCGCTATCTGAGTGCTCCACAATCCTGCCGGCGTACATTATCGCCATCTGGTCAGTCAGCCCCCTTAACACGTTCAAATCATGCGAAATGAAGATAACGGATAAGCCCATGTCTCTCTGTAGAGCGGCTAAAAGGTCCAGTATTTGCGCCTGCACGGTCACATCAAGGGCGGTTGTAGGTTCATCAGCTATAAGCAGTTTCGGCTTGCAGGCAAGCGCCATAGCTATCATGGCCCTCTGCTGCTGGCCGCCGGAAAGCTCGTGCGGGTATTTATTGAATACCTCTTCCGGCAGGGGCATTCCAACCTTCCCAAGCATATCAATGGCTATCTCTTTAGCTTTGCTTTTTTCAGCCGGGGTGTGTATATTTGTCATTTCAGTAATCTGGTTGCCTATGGTAAAAACCGGGTTCAGCGAGGTTTGCGGGTCCTGGAAAATAATTGATATTTCCTTCCCGCGGATATTTTCCAGCCCGCTTTCGCTTTTTTCAAGGATATTTGAACCGTTGTACAATATCCTGCCTTCGGCTATTTTTCCCGGGGCTGGTATCAGGTTCAAAATAGAAAGCGCGGTTAAGCTCTTCCCGCACCCGCTCTCCCCGGCAATACCCAGGATTTTGCCCTGGTCCAAGCCGAAAGTTACCCCGTCCACCGCTTTAGAAACGCGGTTATCGGAATAAAAATAGGTTTTCAGGTTCTCAACAGAAAGTAACATAGTGGTTATATCTCAATTTTTAGTTCTAATTGCGGGTTTTGGGATTTAACTTCCCTTAGTATTTCCTGGAGTAAGGCAATTGCGTCAGTAAATGCTCTTTTTGATTCTCCTTTTGAAAGCAATGTTCCAGCTTCATAGGTTAACTCGTTTCTTTTCCTGCGCATAGTTTCAAATTGCCGTGTTAAATCTTTGAATTTTTCACCTAAAATCACACTGGTTATTTCAACTACTGTTTTATGTTGAGCCCCGTCTGAGGGGATATACCCTTTAAACAAAAGCAAAGCCCGTCCCGCCTTTAACATTGCGACATAAGCCAGCATATAGGTCGCCCTTTCCGCTATTTCGGTTATTCTCTTTGCTTCCTCTAAATCTAAAATTGATTCTCTAAGCAGGGCTTCTACCTGGACAATGCCGGCCTTCTGTTTCTTTAGTTTGCCTTTTTTCTCTAGGTCAGATATAAGCTTATCAATCATCTATGTCACCTTTTATAATAATTTTCTGGCCTTTTAAGGTCAAATTAAGGAATGAGCCGTCTTTTGCCCTTTCTTTTTCGAAGTCCGATTTTGAATAATAAGCGAAATTTATTTCCCTGTTGAGTTTTGATTCCAAGTCACGTGTTTTATCAGTAAAATCGTTTACGGAGAACTCGCCAACCAATATTAGGTCTATATCAGATGTCTTTTTTTCTTTGTTTTTTGCGTAAGAACCATAAATACAGGCAAATATAATGCCATTGTATAAACTGACAAGTTTTTTTAGACTACCTTCCACCCCCTCTGTCTTAAAAATTATTTTCTTGTACTCGTCATAAAGAGGGTATTTCTTGTTTAAAGAATAGAATTTTAGCTTTCCCCTTGTTGTTGAAGTGTAAAGACCCTCTTCTTCCAATCTCTTGAGCTCCCTCGAGAGATTCCCCGGGTCTTCCTTAATAAAGAGAGCCAATTCCCTTAAATAATAGGTTTCATCGGGATGGGTGAATGAATAAGTCAGAAGTCTTTTCCTAAGGTTGGTTTTAAGCAGTAAAGACATTTATTTTAAATCCCTATTGTTGTAAGATATACATCATGTGTTGTATATTATACAACATGGAATAGTGGAAATCAATGGTTTTTATTTCGCTTTGTTTTGGCCGCGGGGGACCCAGGTGATGTGCCATTTGGCGAACTGGTTGAGCAGTTCACGGGCCTGACTCCGTAATACGCGCAGTTCCGCCTTTTTGCATTCGTATTCGCCTGTCATCTGCCTGACTATCAGCTGGCTGTCGCCGAAGATATCAACTTCAACGTCTTCAGTTTTTTGGAAGGACTTCAGAGCGGCAATAAGGCCGCTGTATTCCGCTTCCGGTACGGTGGTTTCGTTGGGTAGTTTGACGGTTTCCTCTTTTTGCTTTTTGGTTTGTTCATCTACAATGACGTAGGTGCAGCTGGTTGCCTGCGGTGTCTTGTTGCCGTCAAAATGCACTGTGAACTTTCTCATGTTATTCCCCTAGTATTTTGATTATGACCCGTTTTTTGCGCTGGCCGTCAAATTCAGCGTAGAATATCTGCTGCCAAGGCCCGAAGTCCAGCTGTCCCTTGGTTATCGGCACGGTGATTTCGTGGTGAAACAGGGTGCTTTTCAAATGCGCGTCTCCGTTTGATTCGCCTGTTCTGTGGTGAAGGTAGTTTGGAAGGTCCGGCGCCACCTTTTCAGCCCATTCCATCAGGTCCTGTTTGATACCGGGTTCCTCGTCGTTTACGAATATACCTGATGTGATGTGCATGGCGCTTACCAGCGCAAGGCCTTCTTTTACCCCGCTCTCTTTGACGGCTTCCTGCACTTCATCAGTGATATTAACGAACTCTTTTTCTTTTTTTGTGGTGAACCACAAATATTTGGTATGGGTTTTCATTTTATTTTCTCCTCACTATTTCCACAGGCCTTTTAATTCTTCGGTTATTTCAGATTCTTCCTGGGAAGACAGCGCGATTTTGCGCTTATTGTCCGGGTGCGGGGTTATCCTGGGCTTGATGAATTCCTTGACGTACATTACTTTCGCGCCGTGAATTTTAACCGAGCTTCTCAGGTCCCTGTCGTCGGTTACCACAATAATGTCGCGGGGCGCAGGGTCTCTCTTTACAATATAACGGATGCGGTCATCCGCGGATTCGCCCTGGGAGAATGTCACGGCTATGTTGTGGCCCTTCACCTGCGCTGTGGTTGTGAAAAAGCCGTCTTCATTGCCGTCAAAAACGATCGTCACTTTGTTTCTCATGCTGCCCTGGGGCCTGGTGAATTTCAGGATCTTGATAAGTTCTTCCCTGCCTTCCTGCAGTTTCCTGTCCATCAATTCAGGCAGCTGTTTTACCACGTTGTAGCCGTCGATGATATAATGTGGCATTGAATTTATTTTTCCGGGGTTATCTGCACCTGTACGAACTTATCTGTCAGGTATTTGTCTATCATGGCTTTCACGTCCGCTGACGTTACCTGCTCGATGTCTGACAGGTATTTTTTATCGTAGCGGTAGCCCTTGCCCATTATTTCCCACCACCCTAGGTACCAGGCTTGTTTTGAACCTGTCTGGTGATCCAGTACGGATATGCCCTTGATGTACTTCTTGGCGTCCCTCAGCCGGGTTTCATCCAGCGGTTTGGTTTTTAAATCACTGATAAGCGCTTCTATCTTTGTTTTTGCGGTGTCCATTGTTGATTTGTCCAGCCCGATGTAAATAATAAAAGTGCTTTTATCTTTTTTTGAAGGATAAAAGGAGCTTACTTCGTAGCCCAGCCCCGCTTTCTCCCTGAGCTCCTGGAATAACAGCGAGCTCATCCCTGAACCCAGGTAGGCGTTGAGCACCTTGATCTTCGGGAAATCATTGTCAGAAACAGACGGCACCAGGTAGCCGTACATCAGGTAAGCCTGTTCGAATTTCTTTTTTTCCGCGATTTCCTTGGCCACGGGTTCTACAGCGGGAAACTCGTATTTTAACGGTTCCACCGGGGGCATGGTGCCAAGGTAGTTCTTCACAGCGCTTTTTATCTCGCCCAGGCCGATATTTCCCGTTACCACCATTATCATGTTCTGCGTGCCGTAATGTTTTCCGTGCCAGGATTGAAGATCGCCGCGGGTTATATTATTTACGCCTTCTTCCGTGCCCGTTGTAAGGTAAGTGTATGGGTGGCCGTGATATACTGCGCTTCTAAGGCAATCGTACGTGACCGAAAAAATTTGGTCCTGGCGCGATTTTATTCCCGCTATCATGTTAACCTTTTCTTTTTTGAGTTCGTCTTCAGGGAAAGCCGGGTTCTGCACCACGTCCGCGAAAAGCTTAAACGCTTCGTCAAAATACTGTTTTGTGATGTTTAGGGAGACCTCGCAGTAATCCTCAAGCGCGCTGGCGCCGATGCTTCCCCCCATTGATTCAATTTCTGTTGAAAGCTGTTTCTCCGTCATTGTTTTTGTACCCTTGACCATGAGGGTCTGCATCATGCAGGTCAGTCCCAGTTTGCCCGCGGGGTCGTTTGCCGTGCCCAGGGTAAGGAATAACTGCACGTTGACTATGGGCAGAGGCTCGATCTTCTTGTATATGAGCGTGAGCCCGTTGTCCAGCTTTAATTTGGTAATTTCATCAGCAGACGCATAGCGCATAAATGTATTCCCTCCGGTAATTATCAGCAGAATAAGGATGTATTCTATTGTTTTCATTTCGTTTTTTGTTCCGGTTCCACCACGGCGCAGGTGAGCCCCGTGTAATAAACCGTCATGAATTTCTTGATGTCCGCGTAAGTGACTTTTTCAATATTTGAAATGTAGTTGTCTATAAAATCCAGCTTGTTCATCAAAGCCCAGAAGCCGATGGTCTGCGCCTGCTGGCTGTAGGTTTCAAACTCGTAATACCAGTGGCTTTTCACGAGTTCCTTTGCTTTTTTCAGCTCGTCCTTGCCGATTTCCTGGTTTATTACCCTGTCGAACTCGCTTGAAATTTCCTGTTTTACTTTATCAACGTTTTTCTGGCCGCAAACAGCCGACACCACGAACATCCCGCTGCCCTGCTGGGTGTAATAGCCGCTGCTCACGGAGTAAACCAGCTGTTTCTCTTCCCTGAGGGACCTGTTAAGCCGGGAACTCCTGCCGTTACCGATTATTACGCTCAGGATGTCGGCGATATGCTGGTATTTCTCCTGTGCGAGCTCCGGGCCCAGGAAACCTGCCATGAAGTAGGCCTGCTGGACGTCCTTTGCTGTTTTTTCGGTTGCCGGAGGTTTTACCGGCTCTACAAGGTTTTTACGCTCGGGGACCTCCCCCCTGCGCGCCTTGTCAAACATGTTCCTGACCACAGTCCTCGCGTTTTTGTAGTTAATGTCGCCCGCCACCACAAGGAACATGTTGTTGGGAACATAAAACTTCTTGTAGTAATTCATTATGTCTTCCCGGGAAAGGCCCGAAACAGTTTCGCTGGTACCGATCACTTCCATCCTGTAAGGTGTAATGGAATAAAGGAGTCTGTTGAAGTTTTCATAAAGGATATGGTCCGGGTGGTCCTTAGAGCGTTTTATTTCTTCAAGTATGACGGTCCGCTCAAGTTCAAGCTCTTCTTTTGAGAAATTGACGCGCTGGTTTGCGAAATCCGCCATGATCCTGAGCGCGTCGTAAAACCCGTCCGTTGAAATGTCTATGTAATAATAGGTGAATTCCTTGCTGGTGGCGGCGTTGATATACCCGCCGTAGGATTCAACCAGCCGCGAAATTTCGCCTACGGGAAAGTTCTGCGTGCCCTTGAACATCATGTGCTCAAGGAAATGCGAAACGCCGTTGTTCACGGAGTTTTCGTCAATGGAGCCGGTGCGTACCCACAACTGCACGGTGACAAGCGGGGTTTTGTGGTCCTCCTTGATGTAGGCAGTCATGCCGTTGTCAAAGACATTCTTTTTAAAACCGGCAAGCGGTGAAAATCCTGATAGTCCAAAAGTTGAGAGTAAGCCGAGCATAGCGATAGTTCCTTTTAAAAATGTATTTTTCATTTGTTTTATCTTCGTTTTTTAAGCGCCTTGGCCAATTCGTTAAAGTGAAGCGTGTTTATGATGTCTTTCTTTTCCAGCCAGCCGCGCTGGGCCACGTAAACGCCGTACGGCACGTATTCCATGTGGTTGAGGTTGTGCGCGTCCGAGCCGATAGCCATGCGTATTCCCATTTCCCCGGCTTTCTTGCAGTAGATGTCGGTGAGATCCAGCCGTTCCGGAAAAGCGTTTATTTCAAGAAAAACCCCGTACTGCCGGGCGCCCTCAAGCACTTTTTCCATGTTTATGGCGTAAGAGTCACGCCTGCGGATGATCCTGCCCGTAGGGTGAGAAAGGGTGTTGACGTATTTGTTTTCAAAGGACTTCAGTATCCTGCCTGTGATCTGTTCCTCGGTTTCCTTGAAACCGGTGTGAATGGACACGGTCACGTAATCCAGGTCTCTCAGGACTTCATCGGGGTAATCCAGCGAGCCGTCTGATAATATATCCACTTCGGAGCCGCATAGGATGTTGATGTCGCTGTACTTGGCGTTATAATTATGGATTATGTCCAGTTTTTTGCGCATGTCCTTGATGGACACGCCGTTGGCGATCTTCAAACTCTGCGAATGGTCGCAGAGTATTATCCATTCCCAGCCCAGCTCTATGGCTTTCTCGGCCATCTGGTCGATTGTGTTGGCGCCGTCGCTGAAATCCGTGTGGATGTGGGTATCGCCGAGCATATCCTTTACCTGTACCAGGACAGGAAGGGTTTTGTTTTTTGCCGCTTCGATCTCCCCCCTGTTTTCCCTGATCTCGGGAGGGATGTACTGCAGGCCGATGGAATTATACACTTCTGCTTCCGTTTTGCCGGCAATGGACGTGGTTTTATTTTTTAGGGAATACACCCCGTATTCATTGATGGTGTAGCCCTTTTTCACGGCTATTTCCCTGATGGCCACGTTATGGTTCTTTGAACCGGTAAAATATTGCAGCGCCGCCCCGTAGCTTTCAGGGTGCACGGCCCGCAGGTCTATCTGGATATTCTCGTCCGTCATGATGCTTGCCTTGGTGGAGCCGTGCGCCAGGACCCTGTCGACTTCCGGCAGGTGAATGAACTTGTCAATGACCAGGGTTTCCTTGTCTTTTTCAACCGTGCAAAGGATATCGATATCGCCGATGGTTTCAAGTTTCCTTCTCAAGGAACCGGCATAACTGATGGCGCGGATTTCCTTGTATTTTTTCAGCTGGCCCATTATATCACCGGCGAGGCCGAGGGCGTCGGAAAGCAGTATCCTCCCGCGGGTTTTTGCTTA
>MGVM01000102.1 GCA_001800495.1 Elusimicrobia bacterium RIFOXYB2_FULL_48_7 | reverse complement strand
AGTTGTCAGGCAGAACCCCGACGTATTCATTTTAACCGCGATGGGCGAATCTACCGACGCCGAAAAAAAAGAGTGGGGAAAATACACGGATTTAAAAGCAGTGAAAAACACCCGGATCTTCATTCTGGACGCCCGCAGGACATGCAACCCGACACCTGTAAATTTCGTAGAAGCGCTTGAGATGACTGCTAAGATTTTGCACCCGGAACTGTTCAAATGAAAAAAAATACGCTTATCTTATTATCGTTGATACTTCTGCTCGCGCTGACCTTCGCCGTATCGCTGATTTTCGGCGGCACCAGGATTTCTCTCAGCGAGCTGCTGTCAGCAAACCAGGCCTCCGGCATTATGCACACCATAATCTGGAAAATCAGAATACCCAGAATAATATTGAGTATGCTCGTCGGCGCGGGGCTGGCGGCAAGCGGCGCGATACTACAGGGCATCCTGCGCAACCCGCTGGCTGAACCATACACGCTGGGCATTTCAGGGGGCGCGGCTTTCGGAGCTACGATAGCCGTTGTCCTGGGAATCGGCGCGCTGGGCCTGCCGGTATTCGCCTTTCTGGGCGCCCTGCTATCGGTTTCTTTTGTCTACCTGATCGCATCAAAAAAATATTTCTCGGTTTCCACATTGGTTTTAAGCGGAGTCATACTGAGTTTCCTGTTTTCAGCTGTCATTATGCTTATTTTCTCCGTTTCGCGGGCCGACAAGGTCCAGTCAACGCTGTTGTGGCTTATGGGCGACCTTTCAAGCGCGGAAACGGGGCTCACCGCGATAGTCGCGGGGTTTGTGCTAACCGGTATATTAGTGCTCCTGCTTTTCAGCCGCGAGGTGGACATACTCACGCTCGGCGAGGAAAAAGCCGCCTACCTCGGGGTTGACGCAGCGAGCGCCTTGAAGATTCTATTCATAACCACTTCATTGATAACCGGTGCGTGCGTAGCTTCTTCCGGCATCATCGGGTTTGTAGGCATAATCATACCGCACTTTATCAGGCAGCTGCGCGGCCCTAAGCATTTCGGACTGGTTATTTTTTCAAGTTTGGCGGGGGCAATATTCCTGTGCCTTGCCGATACCTTCGCAAGAACTATCATCTACCCGGTGGAACTGCCGGTCGGCGTGATAACGGGCATACTTGGCGGATTGTTTTTTATAGTATTTTTATTGAAATCAAAAAGCTGGGATGGCATGTGATGAATTTACTGGATATTAAAAACCTTTCATGCGGATACGACGGCAAAGAAATAATAAAAAACATTTCCTTTTCGGTTAACAAGGGGGCTTTCCTTGGCATACTGGGCCCCAACGGCGCCGGCAAAACAACGCTTTTCAAGGCGCTGGCAAAATTCCTGAAACCGATGAACGGCGGGATAATTTTCCAGGGAGAGAACACCGCGGGGATATCCGCCGGCAATCTTGCGAAAAAGGTAGCAGTCCTGCCACAGGTGCTTGATGTGCCGTTCTCATTTACCATTGAGGAGTTCGTTCTGCTGGGCAGGCACCCGCACCTGAAAAAACTGGAGATCCCGAAGAAAAAAGATTATGCCATAGTTGAAAACGCCATGGCTAAACTGGACATCGATTATCTCAGGCACCGCAAGCTGAAAGACCTGTCCGGCGGCGAGAGGCAGAGGGCGCTTATAGCGCAGGCGCTGGCGCAGGAACCGGAGCTTTTACTGCTGGATGAGCCGGTGAACCACCTGGACATCAAGCACCAGATTGAGATTTTAGACCTGCTGAAAGACCTGAATTCAGCCGGATTGACCGTGATAATCATACTGCACGACCTGAACCTGGCAAGCGAATACTGCGACAACCTGCTTCTTTTGAACGACGGCAGGATACATTCAAGCGGAACCGCGGAAAGCGTGCTTAAGTACGAAATACTGGAAGAGGTTTATAAAACCGTGCTTATAGTTGAAAAGAACCCGCTGTCAGGAAAACCATATATATTGCTGGTTTCGAAATTTACAAAAGAGAAAAGGAAACGGGAGAATTTATGAATAAGGGATTGATTCACGTTTACACGGGAGACGGCAAGGGAAAAACAACGGCAAGCGTCGGGCTGGCTGTCCGCGCCAGGAGCCACGGGATGAAGGTGTGCTTCGTTTCTTTCAGCAAGGAACCGGAAAGATGGGGTTGCGGGGAATTGAATATCCTTAAAAAGATAGGCATAAACGTGCAGTGTTTTGCCAAAAAGCACCCTCATTTTTATAAAAACCTTCCGCTAAACAATTTGAAAACAGAATACCTGAAATCGCTGGACTGCGTTAAAGACATAGTTGCCGGCAGGAAATACGACCTCCTGGTGCTGGATGAAATAAACACCGCAATCATGAACGGGTTTATAAGCGAGGATGAGATACTTTCATTCCTGAAAAAGAAACCGAAAAACCTGGAAGTGGTTTTAACCGGACGCGGCGCAACGAAAAACATTATCAAGGCAGCCGACCTGGTCAGCGAAGTCAAAAAAATCAAACACCCTTATGACAAGGGTGTTTTTGCAAGAAAAGGTATAGAGTTTTGATGTTCTTTGTATTAAAGAAGTAACCGGTTAGGCGCAGGAAATTCCCGTGAAATCCGGGATACTGCCACGCAACAGTAATACCGCCGTTCAACAAACGGCCGGGCGAGTCTGGTCCAGCGCTTAAACACGGTAAGTACCTTCGCAGGGGAGGGAAATAAAAAACCACAATAACCTGCAAGGAATAAAAGGAGGAAGCACAGATGTATAACCGTTTTATTGCAGTTAGTTGTGTTTTTTTGTCTTGTTTTTTTGTCTCGGCTGTTTTTGGCGCGGATGAAGTCCAGTTTGACCCGGGCGCGGTATTTATCACGTTGACCCGCAAGCCGGAACCGCCGAAGAACCTTTCAACGAATGTCTCCCTGGTAAACCGGGAGAAAATAGACGAAACCCACCCCAGTACAACAAGAGACCTGCTTTCAGACAATGTCGGTATAACTGAAGTCAGCAAAACCGGCACACTGGGCTCCACCAGCAACCTGCGCATCCGCTCCGGCGGCGACACCAGCAAGCAGGTGCTTGTAATGATAGACGGGCTCCCTGTGAACAACCTTGCCACCGGCGCCGCTGACCTTAGCTACATTTCCCCGGATAATATTGACAGGATCGAGATAGTCCGCGGGCCTGCGTCGTCGCTTTACGGCTCTAACGCGCTCAACGGAGTCGTGAACATTATTTCAAAACAACCTAAAGGCAAAGTGATGGAACTGGGACTGGAAACCGGAAGCTTCAATACAAACACCCTCAGGGCAGCCTGCGGCGGCAAGTCCGGCATTGTCAGCTGGCTGTTATCCGGAAGCAATTCCGTAAGCGACGGATGGAGGGAGAATAGCGATTATTACAACACGAACTTCAACGCGGATTTTAAGATCGACCTCAGGAATGCCGGCGTACTTTCGGTCAACAGCAACTTTTTTACCGATAAAGTCGGGGTTCCCGGGGAAAACTTCACCGGCCTGGCGAATTATGACGGCATAGCCGAAAGAAAAGCGACCACGCCGAAGGCACGGCAGGAAGACATCAATAACTACATCCAGGCCAGCCAGGAATTTCCTTTGGGCGGCGATTCAAAACTCAACGCGAAGGTTTATTCCCGCTCAACAAGAATGAATTACCTGGATATGGATAATGTAACTAACGACAGGAACTACACCAATAATTCAGGCGCGGGCGTCCAGCTTGATACGGCCCGCTCGGTCACGCTTGGGGCAGACGCGCAAAGCCAGTCCTACACAAAGCTTAACAACCTCACGGGTATCGAGGACATCAATAAAACATTCTCCTTAAGCTCGCTTTTCGCCCAGAAAGAGTTTGAATTCAGCAAACTCCGCACAACGCTCGGCGCCAGGTACGACTCGCATTCCGTATACGGCAGCCAGCTGAACCCGCGGCTGAACAACGTGTATAACCTGGATGATGATATGAAGCTGTCGCTCAATATCGGCAGGGCCTTCACGGGGCCGACATTCGAAGACATCTATTCGCCTGTAAGGACGTGGGACTTTTTCGGCTACGGCGGCGAAACAAGGGGCAACCCCGCGCTTGTGCCTGAAACATCCTGGGGTTATGATTTCGGCATGGAAAAACATTTCAATGAAGAGACTGTTTCAAAAGTCACGGTTTTCCGGAGCGACATCCAGGACAAGATAGAATGGAAGGAAAATTACGTGCCTACGCCAGGCTATATCCTTTACAGTGTCTGGCAGCCGGAGAATATCGGCGAAGCGTATAACCAGGGAGTGGAATTCGAGATCAGTTCAAAGCTGTCGGAGGCTCTTACAAATGAGTTCAACGCGACCGCCCTTGAATCAAAAGGCAGGAAAAAAACCGAAACCGATTATAAAACCCTTATGTATTCACCGCAGTACCGCGCTAATTATTCCGTTACATACAGGTCGCCCCGCGGCGTAACCGAAAGAATAAGCGCAAGTTACACCAGCGAGCAAAAATGGACGGACGATTTCGCCACTGAGCACAAGATCGACCCCTACGTGCTGGTTGATTTCCGGTTTTCAGGCCGGATCAGCTATACGGAGTGGTTCTTGGTGATTGAAAACCTTGCTGACGTCCAGTACCAGAGCAGGGAAAACTACCCGCTTCCCGGAAGGACACTTAAAGGCGGAGTAACAATCAGGTACTAAAATATTTATTGTTATTGCGAGTCTCCCGTAGTTAGGGAGTTCGTAGCAATCTATCTGTTGTCTCTTTCTCCCTTAGAATGCCCCGGCCCTTTACCGGGGCATTCTTTTTATGTATATTAATGTGATGAAAAATGCCCGGAAAATACTACCCGGTATTCTGGCCGCTTTCATAATCCTGCCGTTTTTCGCGTTATATTCGGTCAACGCTTACAACTTTTTTTCCATCACTCCAGGCGCTCTGTTTTCCTCGCTTGCCAGAGACCTTATTTCCGCGGATCTGCACGCAATCCCGGTTTTTTTACTACTCCACCTCGTTCGGTTACTTTTTATTGGCTTGCTGTTCTATAACATGCTTTGGGCGGGGGATAAATTAATTAAGCTTTTCAAGCTAAACGGCTACCCGCAGGAAAAACAAACCCTGTTTGCCTTCGGCGCGGGGTTGGGGATTTACGGGTATTTCATTTTTTTGCTCGGCGCAGCGAGCCTTCTGCATAAAGGAGTAATTCTTTTCTGTCTTGGCGCCGCAACGGTAATCGCGCTGCTTAACCGCCCGGCATTCAAGATGAAAAAAACAGGGTTCAATCTCTACTCACTGCTGACGCTTCCTTTTATCCTGCTGATGCTGATTGCTACAACCTTTCCCGAGATATTTTATGATTCGCTGGTTTATCACCTCGCAATTCCGGATATTTACCTGAAGGAAGGTGGGATGATCAATCTGCCTTTCAATATCTACTCTACACTGCCGCATCTGATGAGCTTAATATACACCTACGGGCTTGTTTTCAATGATGTCTTGCTGGTTAAAGTATTGAATTTCTTCATAGGTGCACTGCTGGTTTACACACTATACCTCGAAGGCGGAGAACTTCCGGTACTCTTATTCGTAAGCATACCGCTTGTCTGCCTGAACCTGTGGTGCTGCGGATCCGACACCGGGATGGCATTGTTCCTGCTTTTGGGCGTGATCCTTTTCAGGGACTGGTTATTTGAAAACAGGGAAAACACAAACCTGCTGTATCTTTCGGGATTATTTTTAGGGCTTGCAGTGTCTTCAAAATCTACCGCTTTCCTCGGCGTGCCGCTTCTGGCCGTGGTGGTTGCATATAATTACAGGAACTCGCTGAAAAAGAGTTACAGCAAAATACTTTTGTTCCTGTTCTTTATCGCTCTGCCGGTTATCCCGTGGCTCGTAAAGAACATCATTTCAACTGGCAATCCGTTTTTTCCTTTCCTGACTGGAGTATTCGGCGCCGGAAACGTACCTACTGAAACATTGAATGGCTTTTTCTCTGACACAAGGGACGGTTACTCCGGAATTAATTCAGCGCTTGGTGGATTAAGAAAACTATTTGTTTTAAGCGTAAACAGCGCGGAAGCAGGCAGGGCGGGGTTCACAGGCCCTGTGCTGGTGATACTCCTGGTTTTCGCCATATTTTATTTCAAGGACAAAAAAGTAAGGTTCGCTCTTCTTTATCTTGCATCATGCGTTCTTTTCTGGATGTTCTCAACGCATATGGTCCGCCACCTGGTGCCGCATTTGTTGATCCTTATCATCGCTGTTGCCGCTGCCATGGAAAATATCAAGATCCCAAAGACGGCAGCCTCACTACTGCTTTTTACCAATATTTTCTGGGCGCTTTTGATATTCCATACCATGTACAACGGGTTCAGCGTAGTTGCGGGGCACGAAACCCCAGACAGCTACCTGTCGGCTGAACACCGCAACATTTACCGTTTCCCGTCATATCCCGCGTATAAATTCCTGGAAGGGAATTCAGATATTAATCAAGACCGTGTTTTGATTGTCGGCGAAGCGAGGGAATTTTACTGCAAAAACCTTTCTTTAAGCAATTCCCAGCACGATACCGCGGTTTTCTTTGACGCTGTTTCAAAGTCAACCGGCCCGGAAAAACTGAAACAATGGGCTGAAATAAATAAAATAAAGTATATTTTAATTAATTGGGCCGAAACAAAAAGGCTGCTTCCTGAAAAATACAGAAAGACGGAATACGTGGACAAGGCAAAAATGTTCCTTGATAAATATTCCACTAAGGTTTTCCATGGCACATATCTGGAAATTTACCGTCTGAATGCTTGACAATATTTTTAAAATACAATATCATATAACACTCTTTTATGAAACCACAATTTAAAACACCACTTTTTGACACGTTACTTGACCACGCCAAGCGCAAAGTAACGTCCTTCCACACCCCGGGCCACAAGAACGGACAGGGCATAGACAAACGTTTAAAATCATTCACCGGCAGGAACGCTTATTATTTTGACGTTACCGTATTCCCGGAAGTTGACTCGCTTCACGACCCCACGGGGCCGATAAAGAAGGCGCAGGAACTAATGGCGCACGCTTACGGTGTGGAACAGTCCTTTTTCCTGGTAAACGGTTCGTCAGTCGGGAACCTGGCTATGTTCCTTTCCTCCTGCAACGCCACTGATTCAATAATTCTTTCCAGGAACTGCCACAAATCGGCGCTGGCCGGCATAATCCTTTCCGGCGTCTGGCCCATATGGCTCCAGCCGAAGATAGACCAGAATTACGATATAATACTCGATTCATCCCCGGACCAGATCGAAGCCGCGCTGAAGCAATTCCCTGAAGCCAAGGGCGTTTTCGTGACAAGCCCGACCTACAACGGCGTCACAACAGACCTTGTAAAAATCGCCGAGATCTGCCACAGGCAGGGAAAAATACTGCTTGTGGACGAAGCGCACGGCGCGCACCTGAAATTCCACCAGGACCTGCCTATTTCGGCCGTTGAAGCCGGCGCGGATCTCTGCGTCCAGTCAACGCATAAAATACTATCGGCGCTTTCCCAGGGTTCAGTGCTTCATTTTAATTCGGACCTCATTGAATTAAACCGCGTCAAAAAAATCGTATCGATGCTGCAGACAACCAGTCCTAACTACCTGATCCTGGCGAGCCTGGATCTGGCAAGAAAGCAAATGGCAGAATCCGGCGAAAAA
>MGVM01000101.1:319-7574 GCA_001800495.1 Elusimicrobia bacterium RIFOXYB2_FULL_48_7 | reverse complement strand
TGATGGCGGCATCTGTCTGGATAAAGTCGCTGTATTCCTTGTTTTCAACTACAAGCGACTGCCTTAACGCGGATACTATGCCGCTTGTTACGGTCTGACCGAGCCCGAAAGGCGAGCCGATCGCCACTACCCACTCGCCGACCCGGATCTTGTCCGAATCACCCAGCGGCGCGGCGGGCAGTTTCTCCGCGGAATTTATCTTGATTATCGCCAAGTCGGTCCTGGTATCTTTGCCGAGTACCTTGCCGGTATATGTTTTGTCTTTGTCATCAAGGGTCACGGTGACCTTTATTTCATCAGCCCCGTGAATAACGTGTTCATTGGTCAGCACGTAGCCGTCAGGGTCTATGATCACGCCGGTACCGCCGCTTTCCGATTTGTACTGGGACGGTTTTTTCCTGCTTTTCCGCTGTTCCTGGGGGTTAGCAAAGAAATCATGGAAAAAATCTTCGAACGGGTCACCGAAGTAAAATTCCTGCTGCTGGTACTCAATGGTATGGAAAGCTGAGATATTCACTATAGCCGGTTTGATGCGCTGCGCGACTTTCACGAATGATTCCTGGAATTCAATTGCGCCGGGGCTTATCTCGCTGTCCTTGAGGGGAGCGATATTGGAAACAAATGTGCCCTCAGGAATACCGCGCAGGCCGGGCGCGGGCGGTTTTCTGTCAAGTTTCAATGCCCAGAAAATTCCGGCTGCAAAAAGACAAAGCACAACGGCGGTCAGCTGGGAAAATTTGTTTTTCATTCGCGGGGTGTCAATCGACAAATTTGTAACCGAATCCTTCCATTGTTACAATCCTTTTATTTAAATGTTCCGTAAACTTCAATACCTGGTCGCTGAGTTTTCTCCTCAGTCTCTGGATATGGACGTCAACTGTCCTGGATTCAACCGATTCAGTGTAGCCCCAGAGCGATTTCAGAAGGTAGCTTCTTTCAAGCACTTTTTCGCTGTTCTTCATAAGCAGGTAAAGCAGCTGGAATTCCTTCGGGGAAAGGTCCAGGTCGGCCTTAAACTCTATGGTTACCTTGTGCTTGCCCACGTCAAGGACTATGCCGCCCTTGTGCAGTATCTCGTCCGGCTGGGGCGCGTAGAATTCAAGCCTCCTGAAAAGCGCTTTCATCCTGGCAACAAGTTCCTTGATCTCGAATGGCTTGCTGAGGTAATCATCGGCTCCAGCTTCCAGCCCCACGACCTTGTCCGTTGTCGTTGTACGGGCTGTAAGTATTATCACGGGAATGGTCCGGGTGTTTGTCGCCTGCTTGATTTCCTTGCAGACATCTATGCCGTCCACGTCAGGCAGGCCCAGGTCAAGGATGATCAGGTTCGGGAGCTCCCTTTTTGTAAGGGAAAGGCCTTCGTTTCCGGTAGTGGCCGTGATAACATTGTATTTTTCAAGTTCAAGGCCCAGCCGCAGGTATTCCAGCGTTTCTTCTTCGTCTTCAATTATCAGTATTTTTTCAGCCATGTTGCCTCCTTGAGCAAGGTGCGAAATCCCGAAACTTCATTTCACCGAAGGTGCGTTTCGGGATAATTTCTATATATGACTATATTATAAAATAACAGATGAAAGAGCAAACACATTTATAAATAAGGCCTTGCCATGAACTTTACACCCAGGTTTTTCGCGATTTTTCTGCATTTGCCCGTGTCCGTGCCTTCAAGCTGGACCGTGGTAATGTAAACGTTTTTTATGTATTTTTTGCATTTTCTTGTAAATGAGAGGACACCATTGAAAGCCTTAAGCCCGTACCTGGGTTTGTTTACTGCCAGGTACTTTGCGGCAGTCTCGGCGTTCAGGCTGATGCAGACTTTGTCAACCAGCCCTTTCAATTCGGGGCATATATTCCTGCCGTGGTATAAGTTAGCGTGGCCGTTGGTGTTAACTCTGACGGAAATGCCTTTGTTTTGATAGAAGGCCGCGACTTTTTTTACGGTTTCAAGCCGTATCAGGGGCTCGCCGTAACCGCAAAAAACGATTTCTGATTTTTCCATCGAAAAATCGATTTTCCTGCGAAGGGCTTCCGCTTCCCTGATTATTTCGCCAGCTGACGGTTCTTTTTTCAGCCGGAGGCTCTGGCCCCGGTAATCCCAGCCCCACTTGTATTTTATGCAGTAAGTGCAGCGCATGGTGCACCTGTTTGTTATGTTTAGATAGACATTGTTTTTGTATTGGTAAGCGATCATGGGTGCCTGCCCGCTTCGTCCGTCGGTATCGGCATCTTGGGGAACAGGTTCTCCGGTTTTGTTATCGCGCTCCCTGTGAGGGGCATGAAAGCCGGCATTTTCTGTATAGTTGAAGCGATGGTGTCCTTCTCATCAAGGGTTTTCCATATTTTTTCCGCTGCGGACGGCATGAAGGGGGAAAGCAGCGCGGCGATATATTTCACGATCATCATGGAATCATAAAGCACAACCTGGAGCTTGGCCGTGTCGGTTTTTGCCAGGTTCCAGGGCGCCTGTCTGTCGATATACTGGTTAGCGAAGGAGGAGACGGCAATCACAGAGTCAAGGACTTCGTTTAGCTTCAGGTTCTCCATAGAGTTTTCGTATTTGAGGAACATTGGTTTCAATTCATCAAATACTGAAGGCTCCCAGCAGGATGGCTTCGCCAGTGTTCCGTTATAGTATTTTGTGGCCATGTTTGTGGCGCGCGATACAAGGTTTCCTATGTTGTTGGCCAGGTGCGCGTTGTATTTTTCCTTGAAAGCGGCGATGCTGATGTCGCCGTCAGCCCCGAAAGGGAAAGCGTTAAGCAGGAGAAACCGCGATGCGTCTACCCCGAAAATTTCAACCAGTTCCGCCGGTTTGATTATGTTACCTATGGTTTTGGACATTTTCTGGCCGTTTATCGTGAAAAAACCGTGCGCGAAGACCCTTTTCGGCAGGGGGAGGTTGTTGGCAAGGAGCATCGCCGGCCAGATAACGCAGTGGAACCAGAGGATGTCTTTCGCAAGGAGGTGGATATCCACTGGCCAGGCGCGCGTGAATTCTTCCGTGTCGGTGTTTTCAGGGCCGTTCCCGTAGCCAATGGCTGAAACGTAATTTATTAGGGCGTCGATCCACACGTAGATTGTCTGTGATCTGTCGAAAGGCATCGGGATAGCCCAGGGCAGATTTTCCCTTGAAATGCTGATGTCCTCAAGACCGAGCTTAAGTTTGCCCAGGATCTCGTTTCTTCTTTCCTCCGGCAGGATCTCGAAATGCTTCGGGTGGTTTTTATTGGATATTAATTCAACCAGTTGCTCCCGGTATTTGCTTAATTTGAAGAAATAATTTTCCTCGCAGTGTTTTTCGGGCGCGGTCTTGTGATCGGGGCAGGCGTTGTCCTGCAGGTCTCCGGGTGACAGGAATTTCTCGCACTGCAGGCAGTAAAGTCCCTCGTATTTTGATTTGTAGATATCACCGTTTGAATGCAGGTTGCTGATGAATTTTTCAACCGCGAGCTGGTGGTGCGGGTCGGTAGTCCTGATGAAGCGGTCGTAAGATATATCCATCTGTTCCCAGGCCTGGGCGTATTTGCCCGAAATTTCATCGCAGTAATCCTTCGGTTCCTTGTGTTTTTCCTTCGCTGCTTCAAGGATCTTGCCGCCGTGTTCATCGGTGCCTGTAAGGAAGAATGTCTCGATGCTCCTCAGCCGCGCCCAGCGCGATAAAACATCCGCTGCGACCGTCGTATAGGTGTGGCCTATGTGCGGGGCGTCGTTGACGTAGTAAATGGGTGTCGTGATATAAAAGGGCTTCTTCATTTGCGGTGTTTAAGTTTTTCGATTATCGAGCCTGGGACAATCGAGACCGTAGATACGGCAAATTTTTTGAACTGTTTTTCAGGAAGTTCGACTGTGACCTCGTCCTTAATATAGTTTATCTGCGTGATTATTCCCTGGCCTTCAGGGGTGTTGACCCTGCTGCCGGCCCTTGGAATTTTTTTCGCCTGCTCGGAATAGAACGCGTCTTCGTAGGCGATACAGCACATGAGCCTTCCACAGACGCCTGTCATTTTCGAGATGTTGAGGGAAGGATCCTGAAGTTTGGCCATTTCAACCGTGACGGAACTGAATGTTTTCAGGAAAGTCTTGCAGCAGAGCTGGCAGCCGCATGGCCCGAAGCCTCCGAGCAGTTTGGCTTCGTCGCGGACGCCTATCTGGACCATCTGTATGCGGGTTTTAAGCAGGTGGCCCAGGTCTTTTATCAGCTGGCGGAAATCTATACGGGTCTCAGCCGTGTAGTAAACAAAAAGCCGCGATCTGTCGAAGGTGTATTCCACGCAGGTCAGTTTCATGTCGAGTTCGTAATCGTCTATTTTCTGGACAATGATTTTGCCCGCTTCCGTGTTGCGCTGGCAGTTTTCCTTCATCCTGGGCAGGTCTTCATTGCCGATCTTCCTGGAAATCTTGAAGACCTCCATTTTCTTTTTTTCGATAAGGCGCTCAGGAGTGAGCACTGCCCCTACTTCCTGGGCCTGGTCAATGTCCACGAGAATGCGGTCGCCCACGTTCAGGTTCAGCTTTCCCACGTCTCCGTAAATTATATCTTCCTTCCTGCGTATTTTCAGGTCAACGACTACTGGCATTTATGCCCTCCCCGAGGCTGCTTAGTTTCATTAATAAAATATCGCTTAAAAGCCCGCTATTCACGTTGTAGCGCATGGATTTTTTGCATTTGAGTATGAATTCAATAAGTTCAGCTTTTTCGGGCAAATCCGGTGTTTCGGATAGTTCCGACTGCGCGAGCACCAGGATTTTTGATATGAATTCTTCCAGCTGCTGCTTGTCCCTGGCGAGTGTGTCGCTAAAGGATAGCAGGTCCAGGGTGCCGGCCCGGTTGTTTTTTAGCCCTTCCCACAATTCGAGAAGTTCGCGGATGTCCCCTGGGTTTTCAGCGTACTGAAGGGCCCTGCTTACAGAACCCCCTGCGAATTTTATCACGTCATTCAGGCTGCCGGTTTTTTCCGGGGCCGCTTTCCATATGATTTTGGAAATAATGCCGTCCGGGAGCCGGTTAAATCTTATCTGCTGGCACCTGGAGAGGAGCGTCTGCGGCATGGAGCTATTTGAAGAGGATACCAGTATCATCAAGGAATTTGCCGGCGGTTCTTCCAAGGTCTTGAGCAGGCAGTTAGCTGATTCCGCGTTCATTTTTTCAGCAGGGTCTATTATGAAAACTTTCCACCTGCCTTCGGATGCCTTCATGCTTATTTGTTTTTGCGCTTCCTTGATGGTTTCGATCTTTATTCTGGTCTGTTTTTCGGCGTCTTCGTCAAGCAGTGCCGCCTGGAAATTGAAATCCACCAGGTGGACGTCGGGATGGTTGCCGCCTTCGGTTTTTTTACATGATACGCAGGTGTCGCATGCACAGCCGTCCTGGTTCCGGCAATTGAGGGCTTTCGCCAGTTCAAGGGCGGTTTTTTTTCTGCCGGTGCCCTCAGCGCCGGAAAACAGGTATGCGTGGGGTACCTTGTTATTTGAAAGCTGTTTTTGGAGCAGGTTTATAGCCCTGTCCTGGCCAAGGATATCTTTGAAACTCATGAAAGTTTTTTCCTTTTCAGGAATTCACGCGTGATTTTAAGGATTTTTTCCTGTGTGCCTTGTATGCTTCCGCCGCTTGTGATTACCTTTATCCGCCCGGGTTCCTTCCTGGACAAAGCCAGGAAGCCTTTCCTTATTCTCCCGTGGAAAAGGCTGTTTTCATTTTCCAGCCGGTCCTTGGCCCTGTTCCTGCTGACCCTGTCCATTCCCCGGTTTGTTTTTATATCAATAACGACGGTAAGGTCAGGCTTTAGCCCGCCTGTCGCTATTTTATTGAGTTCATTTATGATGTTAATATCCAGACTGCGCCCGAAATGCTGGTAGGCGACGGTTGAATCCGAATACCTGTCGCTAAGGACGAACTTCCCTTTAGCGAGAGCTGGTTTTATCAGTTCTTGCGTGTGCTGGGCCCTGCTGGCGGCATAAAGCAGCAGTTCGGTGGCGGGAAAAACGTTTTCCCCGGGCTTTAGCAGGAGTTTCCTGATGGATTCGGCGAACGGCGTGCCGCCAGGTTCCCTTGTCAAAACTACGGAAAAACCCTGCTTTTCAAGCCATTGGGCCAGTAATTTTGCATGGGTCGTTTTTCCCGAGCCGTCAGGCCCTTCAAAAGTGATAAAAATTCCTTGTTTCATGAATGTAAATTTTACCAAAAAAACGGGGTGTTGTCTATCCTTCCAGCTCGATGTTCCAGTAAATGTTGTCGATGAATTTTTGCCAGGAGGTTTTGACCTTGACAGGGCTTTTAAGGATGATGTTGAATCCCGGGTTCATGGAAGGGCGGGCTGGCTTGATAAGCAGTTCCATGCCGGCTTCGCGCGGGAGCTTGCTGCCTTTTTTCAGGTTGCAGGCAAAACAGGATGTTACAACGTTTTTCCAGTCGGTTTTGCCGCCGCGGGAGCGGGGTATGATGTGGTCGAGGTTCAGCTTGTCTGAAGTGAGTTTTTTTCCGCAGTAACAGCACTTGTAGCCGTAATGCTCGTAGATATTGCGCCGGGTGAATTTTACTTCCTTCATTGGGACCTTGTCGTAGAATTTCAGCGCTATCACTTCGGGTATGGCAATGGAAAAATTAGGCGTCTTGACGTAGCCGGAGGCGTTCTCGCTGATAACCTGGGAAAGTTCGCACCAGTCGTCGAAATTGTAGGTTCGGTATTCCTCGTCAACAACCTGGGCGCGGTCAAGCGACACGAGGCGCAGCGCCCGCCTCCAGGAGGTTATTTGTATCGCAAAAAAGTTGCTGTTAAGCACAAGAACGTCCATAAACTAGTCCTCTGTCAATGTCCTTCCCGACAGCATCAAGATTACGACTATCAGAAAAATTACCAGGGCCTGGAAAAGCAGTATCAGCGAGCCCCTGGCTCCAGTTTCCCGGATTATCAGCGCGCCCAGGCCCAGACAGATGTTGAGCAGTATTATGAATCCAACGCTTTTTGGTACCGAAAGGCCCAGTTTCAGGAGCCTGTGGTGGAAATGGTCCTTGCCCGTGTATTCAAGCCATTGCTTGAAAGATTTCACGCTTCCGTTCCTGACGCGGGAAATAGTAGTGTATATCATGTCGAATATGGGAATGCTCAAAATCAGGAGCGGTGTCGAAAAGGCGCCGACCCTGTCGTGCTGGGTCCAGGTTCCGAACACCGCGAAACCCGCCAGCAGGAAACCTATCAGCGTGGCGCCGGAATCCCCAAGGAAAATTCTTGCGTGTGTCCAGTTGAACGGCAGGAACCCG
>MGVM01000101.1:0-149 GCA_001800495.1 Elusimicrobia bacterium RIFOXYB2_FULL_48_7 | reverse complement strand
AAATTGGAATTTCATCATACCTTATCATATTTTAGCCAAAATGTCAAGAAGGTCAAAATTTACTGCCGGGTTATGGATATTGACCGTTTGGTCTAAATCTGATTAACTATTAATCTATGCAGGACAAAATTATTATCAAAGGAGCGCGA
>MGVM01000100.1 GCA_001800495.1 Elusimicrobia bacterium RIFOXYB2_FULL_48_7 | reverse complement strand
AACTGTTTTGGGATTTGCTCATAAGCCAGTTCTATGGTGTCTTGAAATTCTTCGAAGGTCATAATATTTAACGTGCAATAAATTGCACCGCTACAGTAGCGGTTTGATTTATCAAACTTATTCAAAAACCAGCTCGCCGAAGCACTCCGGGCGGTGATAATCCGGCTTGGGCGACGTGACCGGCGCCCAGCAGGCGAATTGCGGGTCGGTCTTCCCCCCGCAGCGGTAAAAATTCGCTTTCCAAATGTTTCCTGGGCCCCGCGGTATTTTAAAACCGGTAAATTCTTCAATTACAGAAAACGGGATATCAATTTCTACCAGCCAATTTTTGTCCTGCGGGGATTCCTGTTTTACCGGGCCCGGCATTGTGCGGGATATTTTGATTTTTTCCGCGAGAGCGGCATCAATAAGCTTGCGGTTGGGCCTTCCGGGCCCGTAACCCGCGAGCAGCGTGCCGCAGCAATTCACTTCCACGTTAAAATAACTTCCGCTCCCGGGGTCGGCGAAGAATTCCACGCAGGAGTCGCGGCTCACGGGACTGTTGAGCGCGGTATTTTCTGCGGAAATATGTTTGTCTTCGCAGGAAAACTGCAGAAACAGCGAGGAGTCGTTGTAAAGCGCCCGAACTTCGGTTTTTTGTTTGTCACCGCGCGTATACCAAGGGTAATTATTTATTTCAAGCGGGTTAGCTGATTCCCAGGAGGGCGCCGCGTTTGTTTTTTTAATAATATATTTCACTTTTTCTTTTCTTCCTTGTCATCAACCTGCATGAAAACGCCGATCTGCTTGGCTAGCCCGTAAAGTATCTGCTCGGCGTTGCAGAAACCCATGCTTATCAGGGTTTCGCCTATTTTCTCCTTGAATTTTGTCTGTCTCTGGTGTTCAAGCGCCTTGTCCAGCTGTTCCTGGGTTATTATCCCGGCATCCAGCAGCGTCTGGCCCAGGAAATTCTGTTTCTTGAGCTTGCCGGCAAGCTCGCCGGATTCCTTGTTTTCCTGGACTACCAGCCCGGTGAAATCAAGCCACGCCTTGCAGGTATCGCCTTTATCGGTGACCCCCTCTATCTCCACGGCCCGGGCGGTCCTGGGGTCGTTTTCCTCGTAGATTATCTTGAGCAGCTCTTCAAGCGAGTTGCACTCTATGTTGGTATTGTCGTAAAAAGAGGCCTTCGCGGTGGCTTTTTTAATAACAAATTTCATTGTCATATTTTACGTTTTTATGGCGTCCTTGTCAAAATAATGAAATAATAGGGACGGTTCTAATTATTAATTAGAACCGTCCCTATTATTTGCTATAATTAGTGCAACTCAACATGGCAAGGATAGAACTAAAGAACATCAAGAAGAAGTTTTGGCGCGGCGTTGCCGTGAAGGATTTCTCGCTGGAAATCGCTGACGGGGAACTCTGCGTGCTTGCCGGCCCTTCGGGCTGCGGGAAAACTACTGTCCTGCGCATTATTGCCGGCCTCACAAACCCTACAGAGGGGCAGGTGCTGATTGACGGCGAAGACGTTACGGATATGCCGGCGAAGGCGCGCGACGTCGCCATGGTTTTCCAGAATTTCGCGCTTTACCCGCACATGAAAGTTTACGACAACCTGGCATTCGGCCTTAAAATGCGCAAAATGCCGGCGGAACTGATAACCATGCGGGTGCAGGAAACCGCGGAAATGCTGGGCATAACCGAAATGCTTGAAAAATGGCCCAGGGAACTCTCCGGCGGCGAAAAACAGCGCGTCGCGGTGGGCAGAGCTATAGTAAGAAAACCTAAACTGTTCCTGTTTGATGAACCCTTTTCCAACCTGGATGAAAAACTCCGCGTGAAGATGCGCTACGAGATCAAAAACATACACGAACACCTGAAAAATACCATTCTTTATGTCACTCACGACCAGACCGAGGCGATGATGCTCGGCGACAGGATCTGCCTGATGAAGGAAGGCACGGCTGTCCAGATGGCTGCACCGATGGGCCTTTATAACCAGCCCGCAAACATTTTTGCCGCGGGTTTTTTCGGGTTCCCCCCGATGAAGCTTCTTAAAGCCGGTATATTAAAGGAAGACGGGGTATATTTCATCAGCATGGATACGCTGAAACTGCGCCTGCCCGATAACATGAAGGAAAAGATCGCTCCTTATGAAAACAGCGGCGTGATTTTCGGCGTCCGCGCGGAGGATATCCTGCTGAAAGACGAATACACAAAGAAAATAGAAGGCAACAGCGTGAACGCCAGCGTCATAATAGTGGAACCCATGGGCCCGGAATCGCACGTGCATATCAACACGGGGAACAATACGTTTATCATGCGCGCCAAACAGAAAGACCCGGCTGACGCCGTGAAACCCGGCCAGCAAATAGATATTGTCTTTGACATGGACAAGATCCTCCTGTTCGACCCGAAAACCGAAAAAGCGCTGTAACTTCCGCGGCACCCAATTGTATATATACCGGGGACGGCCATGAATCATTCCAACGAAAATGAAGACCTGTCTCTCATAAGGGAAGCCCTGGAAGGCAACAGGGATTCTTTCGGCGCGCTTGTAGACAAATACAAAGACGCTCTTTTCAACTTTGTTTACAAGCTGATGTACAACAGGGACGACGCCATGGATGTCTGCCAGGACACTTACCTGAAAGCTTATACCCATCTTAAGGAATTCAAGGTTGAATACAAGTTTTCCACCTGGCTTTACACCATTGCCATAAACACATCAAGAAACAAGCTCAAAAGAAGGAAATTCGCCTTCTTTTCCATTGATAAACCTGTCCAGAACGATGATGAAGAAATAACCGCTGAACCCGCGGATACCGCGGAAACAACAGAGCAAGCCCTGCTGAAAAAGGAAAAAAACGAGCTTTTATCCGAAATAATCCGGTCCCTGTCCCCGGATTACAGGATACCGTTCCTGCTTAAACACGAAGAAAACCGTTCCCTGGAGGAAATAGCCGGCATCACGGGGCTTTCGACGGGGGTGGTTAAAATACGCATCCACAGGGCAAGGAATATATTATTTAAAAAATTCAAGGAAAGGGTGTAACTTTTACGCCGCTCAGGTGTATATAAAGTAGAGGACAAAGCCATGGAATGCAACAAAATCAACGACAGACTGCTGAACGAATACTTTGACAACGAGCTTGATGAAAAAACAGCGCGGGTGCTTTCTGAACATATAATAAACTGCGCAGCTTGCGGTGAAAAACTGGCATTTATCAAAGGGGTTTCCTCCTTGATAAGCGATTCGCCCAAAGTAAGCGCCCCCGCGGGCTTTACAACAAGGGTGCTTTCAAACCTTCCCCTTTCGGGGGGAACGGGGGAAACAGCGCCCCGGACGTTTTTTCCCGGGGCCATCGCGCTCAATCTAAAATCGCTTTCGGCGGCCGCGGGATTTTTGCTGGTGTTTGCCTCCGTGATATTGTTCGGAAGCAGGCATTATTTCCAGAAAAACGTCAACGTAACCTTCGAGGTAGCCCTTCAGGACGCAAGCGTGGTAACCCTTGCGGGGGATTTTAACGACTGGAACATGTATAACACGCCGTTAAACGAAGAAGACGGCGTTTGGTCGGTCACCGTGCCGATAAAAAAAGGCAAATACCAGTATTCAATAATAGTTGACGGCAAGAAATGGTACCCCGACCCGCAGGCCGAAATAGACGTGAAAAGAAACTCAAAAATAAAAGTTCCAGCAATGGAAATAATTTAACGGAGGCAGCGTATCATGAAAAAAACATTGTTTTTCGCGGCAATTCTGGTTTTCCTGTCTGGCATTTTCCCGGCCGGCGCCCAGCTGCGCGCCCAGCAGCAGGACCAGCCGCAATTGAACAGCGCGGCAAAAGAAATGAGCCAGCTGTGCACCGCCACCCAAAGCCGCTATACTGTACAGGAAGTAAATGCCATATGCGAAGCGGCAAAAGAGGCAGTCCAGTCCGGCGCGACCCAGAGAGAAATGGTAAAACTTGCCAGGTCCCTCATGCTGAAAAACATTTCCGGCCAGGACCTCGCGGCAACTATTGACCTAGTAAAACTGGCCATCAAGGAAGGGCTTACCCCGGAAGAAGCCAGGACAGCAGTGGCGCTCCAGGCGCTTAACAGCCTGAAAAATAACCAGTCCGGGGCCGCATTATGCAACCAGGTGGCGGTAGCGCTGACTTCAAGGATAGCTGCCCGCGCTGAAAACCTGGAAGAATCCAAGAAGATGTTCCTGACAATGAAGCAGAAGCTTGAAGAAATCATAAGGGAACGCTATGGCGACGCAGTGGCGCCCGCGGTAAGCGG
This sequence comes from Elusimicrobia bacterium RIFOXYB2_FULL_48_7, assembly GCA_001800495.1. Classification (GTDB taxonomy): domain Bacteria; phylum Elusimicrobiota; class Endomicrobiia; order CG1-02-37-114; family XYA2-FULL-39-19; genus OXYB2-FULL-48-7. The sequence continues at coordinate 3,601 of MGVM01000100.1, read as the reverse complement.
CCCTGCCACAGGCGACGACAAAAGAAAACCGAAAAGGTAATCTTTGAATATCAACAAAACCTGTATAATTATCCTTGGATTGGCGTTTGTTCCCGGGCCTGTTATTTCAGCGGGCCTGAGAACCACCGTGCGCCCGGAAATAGAAATAGGCAGCGAACGGACCGGGAACGTTTACCAGGACTACAGCGCCCTGCCTGACCAGGCGGGCCTGCTGAATGTGAATATCCGCAGTTCCATCCATTATTCGCCCGCTATATTTTCCTGGTGGGATTACCAGCTGGCGCTGAAAAAATACAGCGAGTATGATTTTTTTGATTACAACCTCCACACCCTGAACGGCAGGATAAACAAAAATATCGGCGAATGGGGAGGGTTGGAGCTGAAAACCCTCTACATGTTATACCAGCAGCCGAACTACACTGTTTACAACTTCAGCAACCTCTACATCCTGCCTGAAATAAAATATTACATTACCGATTACACTATTTGCAAGCTTGGTTACGCGATGTCAAGTGTCGCTTATCCGCAATATATACTTGACTACAACTCATCCGGCCCGTCTTTAAAACTTACCCGGGAATTCTCGCTTTTCACTACGCTTGAACTGGACCTGCTGTCCGCGCAGAAGAGTTATCCCGAATGGCAGGTGTTTTCAGGCACAAGCGGCGTTTTAAGCAGCGACCACCAGGACGCTAATGAAACCGAGACAGGCCTTACCCTGGCCCACGCCATGCAGGACGGCCAGGCAGGGTGTTATTACAGGCATACCCTGCTTGATTCAAACGCGAATTTCATAGATTACGGCAAGGATATCACTTTCGGCACGGGGGATGAGTCGCTGGTAGGGAATTATTACAACAATTACAGCCAAAAGTTTGGCGCGTATATCCAGTACAAGATACTGGACAAACTGAGCCCCCTCCTGTCAGTTTACCTAAAGGATACCTTTTACCAGTCGCGGCTTGCAAGGAATTCCTCGGGGAATTTCACCGACGAAAAAAGGCAGGACAGGAATATTACCGGCGCGCTCTCTTTTACATACCCTCTGGCAAAAACCGGCGGCGCCTCGTTCGACATTAAATTCAGCTATTCAAACGAAAATAACGCCTCTAACGATTATTTTTACACTTATATTAATGAAACCATCGGCTTGTCGTTTTTCTGCAGGTTATAACTTGAAGGAAATAGAAACGTTGTAGGTATACCCCAGCACTCCCATCATTGTAGCGGCAATATCAATGTTCGCCCCGTTCACTTCAACCCCGAAGCCGGCAGTAAGCGAAGCCAGGTCATACCCGGCCTTATATCCGGCCCTCAGCGACAATCTGCCCCCGAGCGCATATTCCAGGCCCATGTGAATTTTCAGGCCCGGGTCTTCCTGCAGCTGAAGCGCGTCAGCGCTGAAAGTCACGATCTTTGCCTCGTCCCTTGAAGTGTAGGAAAAACCGGCGCGGGTTACCTGCGGGAGTTTCTCCCCCTCGTCATCCGCGGCAGATGTTTTCAGGCTGCCGCCCAGGTTCTGGATACAAAGCCCGATGCCGATCCTTTTATCGATGTTGTCTTTCCTGTAAAGCAGGCCTATATCAAGCGGGTACGCCTCGTTTTTGAATTCCCCGGCGACGGCCGAGTTAATGTATTTTATATTCGCTCCGGCGGAAAAATCGCCGCCCAGGTTTTTTGCCAGGGTGGCCGTGTAAACGGAATCTTCCATGGCCGTTACATTGCGCGACGTGCCGTCAACATTGTTGATCTCGGCTTCCCCGGCGCTGAATGCCGACAGGTTCCCGCCCAGCGCGTAGCTGTTATTGAAAGACGAATAGAACCCCGCCGAATAATAACTGAAATCAAGCACGCCCTTCAGGTAAGAGGCCGAGAATTCCTTCCTGTTATAAAGCAGCAGCCCCGCGGGATTGTAATATACCGCGTTGATGTCGTCGGAAACGGCACTGAAGGCGTCACCCATGGCCACGGCGCGGGCGCATACCGGCTGGATCAGGATCAGCCCGGAGGAACTTCCCGCAGCCCCGTAAACAACGGCAGGCAGGAACAGCGCTAACGCGGAGATAAACAAAATGGCTGTTTTTTTCATTGGCTTAATATTATTTTCTTTTTTTCCTTTATTCCCGGGGCCTGGTAATACAGGATATAAACTCCCCTGCCCGCTATTTCGCCGCCTTCATTGGCGCCGTTCCATTGCTCGGTGTAAAGCCCGGGGTCCTTTGTCTCATCGACAAGCGACTTAACAAGCCTGCCGTCGACAGTATAGAGCTTCATTTTTACAGCGCCCCTTGAAAGCAGGTTGTACCAGATAGTTGTCATTTCCCTTTTGTGGGGATTGAATAAATTGTTCACCGGCTTGCAGTAATTGACAGCCTGGCCGGGCGTGCCCGGCATGCCGGTAAAAACATTATTGTCCTTGTTTGAATCAACATCAATGATCAGGTCCGAGGGGTTGAAGCTCCAGCCGGTTTTTGAAGGCCTTACCAGGTAACTCCCGTCAGCAAGGCCGCTCACTTCAAAATACCCGCTTGAATCCGTAACAAGGGTCCCGCTGGCCAGCCCGCTTAATGCAAGCGATACGCCTTCAAGCTCTGTTCCCGCGCTGTTCCTGACATAACCGCTTATCCTGTACAACCGGGCGGCAGCTGTACCTGTGAAATTCTGGTCGTCCTTGTTGGCGTCAAGCGGGGTATAGGATTTATTCACGGGATTGAACGCCCAGCCGGTTTTCGCCGGGGTTATTGTGTAACTGCCGTTATATTCAAGATTAAGGAATTCATAGTAACCGTTGCTGTCAGTTGACACTGCCCCCGCCGCCTGAGCGCCGCTGGCAGCTGTCACGGTAACCCCGCTTATACCCTGCTGGGTTGAATCTTTCACGTACCCTTTAATGTAATAGGTTATCGTACTGCCGGTAAAATTCTGCCCGGTTAAATCGGAGTAAAGCGTTGAATAGCTGTAATTTGATGGAACGAAAACGCAGCCGCTTTTTGACGGCGTGACGGTATAACTTCCCGTTGAAAGGTTCAGGAATTCATAATAACCGTCCGGCTGGGTGGAACAATTGGCTGTTGCCTTGCCTGATAAACTCACTGCGGCTCCGCTTATACCTGCGCCAGAGGCAAACCGGGCATAACCCTTTATTGAGAAAGTTACAGGAGAAGTTGACTGGGTTCCGGTGAAATTCTGGTTTGCCCGGCTTGAATTTAAAGGCTGGTATATATAATTCATCGGGCTGAAAATATAACCGGTTTTATTCACTGAAACCTGGTAATTGCCCGCAACCACGCCCGGAAACTCGTAGTAACCGCCCGGGGCTGTAACGTATAATCCGTCCCCATGCCCGCTTAAAATCACCGAAGCGCCGCTTATCCCGCCGCCCGAAGAATCCTTTATGTAACCATTTATGGAATACGCCGCGGTAGAGCCCTGGAAATAAGCGTATTTAAGGTTAAAACTGTCCCAGTCAATGTAACTTATATGGGCGCCGTTATACCTGTCAAGCGCGAGCGAGCAGAACTCGCCGGAATTGCCGGTATCGTCAACCGTCTGCAGTTCCCAGGCGCTGCCGTTATAAGAAGCGTATTTCAGCGCCCCGTTG
>MGVM01000099.1:11743-11940 GCA_001800495.1 Elusimicrobia bacterium RIFOXYB2_FULL_48_7 | reverse complement strand
ATTTTCAGGATTGTGATACTGTTTTTCGTGTTGCTCGTTGAGGCATAGGGGTTTGAGTTCGGGCAGGGAGGAAGCACCGTGGCGTAGCCGGTTATGGTCTTAACAGGTGAATTTATGATACCGGGGTTAGTTCCCGTGAGATTGAGTTTTAGTGTGTCAAGGATGTCGTCAATACCGTCGCCGTCAGAATCTTTCCA
>MGVM01000099.1:11208-11737 GCA_001800495.1 Elusimicrobia bacterium RIFOXYB2_FULL_48_7 | reverse complement strand
CGCCTGCTTCGTGTAGGAGCATATATGGTTGTCCCTGAAATACAGTGTGCCGCTTCTCATGATGCAGGGGTCGTTGCTCAGCGCGCCGTAAGCATCGGGGTCGTACAAGCTGTTGCCGTTTATGACGTTCAGGTAACCGGACCAGGTATTTACCTTTGTGGGTGTGCCGGAGGAGCCGCCGTATTCGTCTAGCGCCCAGAATATATGCGCGGTTTCATGGGCGAATACTGCGTCCATATTGCCGATGCCGTAGGTTCCGTTGTCATAAGTAAGGACCGAAAGCGGGCCGCCCGGATAGGAATAAGCAAAGAAACCGTCAGGAAAAAGCCCGTCAGGGTCGTTGAGACTGTCAGCAACAAAGACGGTGAACGCCCAGTCTGCGCCCAGCGCGTTCCTGCGGTCGTTATCAAAATGAAATACCCTGTCGAATGCAGCCGACACGGGGTTACCCGGGTTTGATTCCGTGTATCCAAAATTTCCCATTATTTGTTGTATCCAGCGGTAGTTATACGGCTGGAGTTCGTTTATC
>MGVM01000099.1:4299-11177 GCA_001800495.1 Elusimicrobia bacterium RIFOXYB2_FULL_48_7 | reverse complement strand
TCCTGCCGTAATAAAACGATGTGTAGAACGTAACCTTGCCGGAGGGGCAGTTATTCTGCCAGAAAGCCAGGGCGTTGAGTGTTTCATTATATACCTCCTGCTCCCTGGCGGAGTCCCAGTTTTCCGTGCTGCTGGGGCCGGAACTCTCCGGCAGGATCACGGAAACGGCAATAGAACCCAGCATGTAGCTGCTGGTGTCATAAAAACCCGCGTTGTAGCCTGCGCTGAGCGCGCCCATGGCGGACACTTTTTTCAATCCCGGGGGGAGAGCAAGGCAGTCGTTTGCGATTGGTTCAAAATCCGCCGTTTCTGCAGGCGCGGGGTTGTTTTTCTGCTCCAGGTAATGGTTCCACCATTTAGCGGCGTTCTGCGTTTCGGGAGAATAACCGGCAATTGTGCCTTCATTAATTTCACCGGGGAAAAACCCTTCAACCAGAGGGTTGTTTTCCAGTATGCCGGCGGTTTCCGGGCCCAGGCCGGCTACCAGGGCGTTGGGCGGGAATACGTTTTTTACCGCGGCGCCCGCATCAGCGGCAGACCGGACAAAAGCTTTCATCTGCGGGATATCGTCCGCTTTGAAAACAATGAAATAATCGCGGCTGACTCCGGCAAGAGCGGGTGAGGCCGGCAGCAAAGCGGCAAAAAACATAAATATATATTTTTTCATAAACGTAGTTGCCCGCGTACGCGTATCAGCGTATTTGAAGTTCCTCAAAAAATTCCTTTAAAAATCCTATAACTGGGCGCCCATCAGCTATCGCGGCTTTCTTTTTTATTTTGAAACCGAAAGCGCAGAATTCGATTATGGCGCCGTAATTTTTGTAAAGCCGGTCTACAGTTTCAGGCGGGATATTGTTTTCGTAAAAATGGACGTCGATGTATTTGTTCTGTTCTTTCAGCAGGCAGATGTCAAGTTTTTTGAGCGCCAGGCGCAGCTCAATCACGTCCACAAGGTTCGCCAGCGGCCCGGGCGGCTTCCCGAAGCGGTCAACAAGCTCTGTTAACATTATATCAAGTTCTGCGCGATTCTCAACAGCCATGAACCTGCGGTAGTAACTTATGCGTATGTCGTCCTGTGTGATGTAATCCCCCGGGATGAACGCGCTCATGTTAAGGTCGATTACGGGGAATCTTGCTTCCTTCGCGCTTTGCGCGCTTTGCGCGCCCTGCAGGCTGTTCGTTCCCCGCGCGTCCGGGGTTTCGCCCCTTAAACTGCTCATTTCATCAGATATGAACTTGCAGTACATGTCCAGGCCAACGTCCTGCACGAAGCCGTGCTGTTTGTCGCCCAGTATTTCGCCCGCCCCGCGGATTTCCATGTCCCTGAGCGCCAGTTTGAAGCCGGAGCCGAGTTTCATGAATTCATTGAGCGCCTGAAGGCGTTTTTTGGCGTCTTCCGTCAGCTCGCCTTTTGAATAGAAAAGGTAGCAGTACGCCTTGGTGCGGCTTCTGCCTATCCTGCCGCGCAGCTGGTACAATTGCGAGAGCCCGAATTCTTCCGCCTGCTCTATGATCATGGTGTTGACATTGGGCAGGTCTATGCCGGCCTCGATGATGGTGGTGGCCACCAGGCAGTCGTACATTTTACGGGTGAACTCCCACATGGTTTTTTCTATTTCCGAGGAATGCATTTTTCCGTGCAGAATGGCGACGCGGGCGCCCGGCACGAGTTTTTCCAGGTAGTTCTTGCGGGCATAAATGCTGTGGATGTAATTATGCACGTAGAATACCTGCCCGCTGCGGTTGAGCTCGGCAAGGATCGCTTTTTTGATCACGCCGTCGTCATGCGTGCCGATGTAGGTGTCGACGGGAAGCCGGCCTTCCGGGGGCGATTCTATCACCGACAGGTCCTTTATCCCGGAAAGCGACATAGACAGCGTGCGTGGTATGGGCGTTGCGGTCAGCGAAAGCACGTCTACATTTTTCTTCATCATCTTTATATGCTCTTTCTGCTTGACGCCGAAACGGTGTTCCTCGTCCACTATCAGCAGGCCGAGGTCCTTGAACACCACGTCCTTCTGTATAAGCCGGTGTGTGCCGATGACAATGTCAACGAGCCCTTTTTTCAAAGCGTCAAGGGTTTCTTTCTGTTCCTTTTTTGTCTGGAATCGGGTCATAAGGGCTATTTTTACCGGGAAAGATTTCAGCCGTTCCGTAAACACATTATAATGCTGCTCGGCAAGCACCGTAGTGGGGGCGACAAGGCCCGCCTGCCTGGCATCAAGGGTTGCCTTGAAAGCCGCGCGCAGGGCCACCTCTGTCTTGCCGAAACCAACGTCGCCCAGCACCACGCGGTCCATGGGATGCGGACTTTCCATGTCTTTTTTTACTTCCTCAATGGCGCGAGCTTGGTCCGGGGTTTCGTTGTAAATGAAGGAATCCGCGAGCACTTTCTCGAACTCGTTATCCGCCGGGAACATGTGCCCAGGCAAACTTTTGCGCGCGGTGTAAAGGTCATATAGGTGTTTCGCGATGTCAGATGCGCTTTTTTTGGCGCGTTCCTTGGCGTGTTCCCAACTTATGTTGTCCAGGGAATAGAGCCGGGGCCTGCGTCCTTCCACCCCGATGTATTTTTGGACTTTGTGGAAATCGTTCAGCGGTACAAACAGCTTGTCGCCTCCGCGGTACTCAAGGAAAAGGTATTCGGAGATGTTTTCACCGGTATTTATGGGTTTGAGGCCGCGGTACTTGCCGATGCCGCGCTTTTCATGGACCACGTAATCACCGGCGGTAATTTCCCACAGGGCGTCCAGGGGCTTGCCGGTCTTGAATTTTGGAAGCCGCGCAGGCCTGTCATAACGCCCGAAAATCTCATTGTAGGTGATAAGCGCGAGTTTCATTTGAGGGTTGTAAAAACCCTGCGTGAGCGGCGCTATGAAAAAAGCCGGGGGCTCCGCTTTGTTTTCTTCAAGAATCTCAAGCAGGCGCTCTTCTTCGCCCAGGTTTGCGCAGAAAACAGTTGTTTGAAAGCCGTCCTTGCGCAATTCCTTGAGCTGCCCTAAAAAAAGATTGATGTTGCCCCGGCAGCTTGTGTTCGGGAAAAAGTCCAGGCTTGTTCCGGAGAGAGGCTCTAGTTCAATGGCAGGGAAATCCTTTATCCAGGCTGGCAGAGTTTCCTGCGCGATATTTTCATCGATGAAAATAACCGTGTCAGCCGGAAGGAATTCCTTCAATGAATGCGCGTTCTCTGACGCGTCCATCTTTTCGGACGCGGGCAGGATGGAACATTTTGTGATTATGTTCTTTGAGCGCTGGGTTTCAACGTCAAATTCCCTCAACTGCTCAATCTCATTATCCATAAAAACGACGCGGCAGGGCCATGCGCTTTGCGGAGGCCAGATGTCTATGATTTCCCCCCGTACGGAAAACTGGCAGATATCACTGACAAAATCCTCCCGGGTGTAACCTGTGTTGGCCAGGAAATCAATTATTTTTTCTCTGGGAAGTATATCCCCTGTTTTTAAACACAGGACGCTGAAATTGGCAGGTGAAACCGTCCCCCTGGAAACCGCCGCCGCGCTGGAAAGCAGAAAAAACGGCGTTTTTGCATCACTGTTTACGAGGGAGAAAATCGTGGAGATCCTTTTTGAGTTTTCCTGCGGGAAAGGCAGTATTCCGGGCGATACTTTCAGCCAGGAACCTATGGCGGAAAGGTTATCGGTGAAAATGTCTATGTCTTCATCATCGTTCAGGATGCACAGGCATGGTTTGCCTTTAAGGAAAAGGGCCTCGAAGAGGTAATACGCCTTAGCGCCGTCAGTTGGCAGCCCGGAAATGTTCATGGGGATAAAAATATAATAAATTACCATGAATGTCAATTAAAAACCCGGTCCTTGCCCCCAAATTATGCAAGGTAGCAATTTGGGGACCTCGCCCAGCTCGGCTTTGACAATCGGAAAAAATATTGTATAATAATACGCGCAAATAAAAATAATTACGGGCCTGTAGCTCAGTTGGTAGAGCACTTGACTTTTAATCAAGTTGTCGCGCGTTCGACCCGCGCCAGGCTCATTTTATTTTTCTCCCCGGAAGAAAAAGCATGAAATGCCCAAGATGCGGTTTTGAAAATTCAGGCGGCTCGTCTTTTTGCCAGATTTGCTTTGAAAACCTGGAGCCCAAAAAGGAAGTTCCCGCTGAAACCCCGAGGGAGCAAGCCCCGTCGTTTATACCGCCGTCAGTAGTAGTGCCCAATCAGCCGTCAGCACCTGCCCCCGCGCAAGCGCCCAAGAGCATTAATTCGGACCCCATAATTCCACCTTTGCCTGTTTCGGGCTTCATGCACAAGGTCGTCTGCAAGACGCACCCTGACAGGCCCGCTGAAAAATACTGTGCCATCTGCGGCAGTGATTTTTGCAAGGAATGCCTGGTGCAAATGGAAAATGAGATGGTCTGCGTTGAGTGCGCCAAAACCAAGAAAGCCCCGGGATGGTCAAAATTTTCAAAAGAGTGGAAGCAGCTGCCGAAGTTCAGGCTCCTTTACAGCACCATGTTCAAACTGCTTGAAAAAGGTTTCTGGACCTTGTTCGGAACTTACGCGCTGGGCACGGCTATCCAGTTCATCATTATTTTTGGGGTATTTTTTATTGCCGGAGGCGGGGAACTCCTGCAGAAAATGATAGCGTCGGCCAATACCCCGGACGATAAACTTGTGAATGAAATGATTCAGTTTTTCAAGAATTCCCTTTCCATTTTCCTGACAGGCGGGTTTGTATACTTCCTGAGCGTTTACTGGACTATGGCGACAACATTAATCGCCATAGACAGCGTGGACAAGGATAAGAACACGCCGTTTGGCAGTATTCTGCTGCAAGGCACCATTAAGATGGTTCCCGCTATGATTATAGGGATCCTTTATATCGCGCTAGTGTGCCTGGGATTTGTGATGCTGATAATCCCGGGAATCCTGTTTGGCGTTTGGTACTTGTTTGTTTTTTCAAGCATAATCCTGGAAAACACGCACTTTGTCGAAGCTTTCAAACGATCCAGAAAACTTACTAAGGGTTTTTTCTGGGCCATAAACGGGCGCTATGGCTGGTTCGTCGTGGTGGCATGGCTATGGATGATAGCCATAGGGCTTATCGGAAAGATTCCCATTGTCGGCCCAATCGTTTCGCAAGCGGGCAATATACTTGTCGGCTTGCTGGGGCTTATTTTTTATTACCTGATTTACCAGAAACTATGCGATATTAACGGCGCCCCGGGCGAAAGAAAACCCGAAGACGACGCCATGCCCAAGATCGAGACGAGCATCCTCACGAAGACCATGTTCAAAGGCGGCGCGGTCATACTGATAGCGGCAATCATTTCGGCAACAGCCTATTTTACAGTCACGTTCGGATGGAGTTATATCAAGCTTGCCCAGTTGTCATCACGCTCGAAAGACATGGCCGCCGCTACAGAACAATTCAGCAAGGTTTATGACATAACCCTCTTGAAAAGAGCGCTGGGCAGCGGCAATATATACGTGAAAAAAGCAGCCATTGAACGATTGAGCGAAATAGGCGACCCGAAACTGGCGCCGATTTTCGTGAAAATGTTTGACCGGGAAAAGGACATACAGATGAAGTCAAGCATCATAATTGCGTTATGCCGCGTGGGTGACAGTACCAGCGTGCCGAAAATCAGGGAAGCCCTGAAACATCCCAACCCGGTCATAAGGATAAGTGCGGCGCAGGCGCTTGGAGAGAAAAGCGACCTGGCCTCATTGGAATACATAGTACAGATGCTCAATGACAGCGATGAAACCGTGAGGGTTGCGGCATGCGAAGCCCTGCGCAAGTTCAATAATTCAACGGTGGTGGCTCCGCTGCGCGGGGCGCTTAAGGACCCTTCCCCGAATGTAAGGATAGCAGCCCTGAGCGCGCTGTGCAAGATAGGGGGGGTGAAGTTTATAGGCCCTTCAATGGAATTGTTGGCAGACCCGGACCCGGAAGTCAGGGATTCAGCAAGAATCCAGGTAAAGAGACAGATGTGCGAGCTTACAATGGACAAGATTCTTTATGAAATAAGGATGGGCGAAAAACTTGTAAAGATTGAACTCCTCGCGATTGTCGGGGATGCCGGCGAAAAGTCAGCAATGAACTCGGTGGTGACCTGTCTCTACGAAAAAGACACTGACCTGCGGCTGGCCGCAATCGACGCGCTTAACAAGATAGGCGACAAAAGAATACTTTCTTCGCTGAAACCGATGCTTAAAAGGGAAAAGAATAAAAAAGTCAAGGAAGCTCTTGCCGAATTGATCAGCAACCTCTCGAAACCCGCAAAAGGCGCGCAAGGCGCGCAACGCGCGCAACGCGCGCCAAACACGCCAAAAAAAGCCGCGGCTAGATAATTCTAAACAAATTTAGACATTTCTTGGATTGATTTCCTGGTTTTTTCCGGAGGGATTTTGTCCGTGTAGCCTACTGATATCACTATATCAACTCTTTTGTTTTTAGGAATTCCGAGTATTTTTTTCGCTGCCTGTTCGTTGAACCAGCCAAGCCAGCATGTTCCCAACCCCAGTTCGGCCGCCTGAAGTATGAAATGTTCCGCGGCAATCCCTATGTCAACCAGGTAAAACTTCGTGTCGCGGATAAAAGCTCCTGTTTTTGAGATAATGGAGCCCTTGTCGGAGGCAACAAGCACAAGGACCGGAGCTTTCGCGGCGAATCTATTTGTCTGGTAAATCCCGGAAAAAATTACGGCGGCAAGCCTGTTCTTGAGTTCAGGATTGTTGACTACAATGAATTCCCACGGCTGGGAATTGCACGCTGACGGCGCGAGCCGGGCCGCCTCAAGGCAAAGGCCGAGTTTTTCTTTTTCTACGGGTTTATCCAGGTAGTTCCTTGCGCTGAAGCGTTTGGCGGCGAGTTCTAAAAAGTCTGTCATAATGAATT
>MGVM01000099.1:2948-4289 GCA_001800495.1 Elusimicrobia bacterium RIFOXYB2_FULL_48_7 | reverse complement strand
GTTCGATCTTTGTCTTTGATATTTTATACTGCGGCAGGGCCCCGATAATAGCGGAAATGGTTTGCTTGCTTCCGGCCATGTGTTCAAGCGTGAGGGCGATTCCGACAAAACTGTCGCGCCCGAAGTTGATTGACGGGTAGATCACGCCGCCGTTGCCTTCCCCGCCTATTAGCGCCATGTGTTTGATCATTCCTTCCACTACGTTCGCCTCGCCGACCTTGGTCCTGAAAACTTTCGCGCCGTGTTTTTTAGCGGCGTCTTCACTGGCGCGGCTCGTTGACAAATTCAAAACGACGCTGCCTCCCTTCTTCCCGCTGAGTACATGGTCAATGGCCAGCGCGAGGGCGTATTCTTCGCCCGCCGGTTCGCCGTTTTCTTTTATTATCGCGAGGCGGTCGGCGTCGGGGTCCTGCGCAAAGCCTATGTCAGCCTTTTTCGATTTGACCAGCTTGCAGAGCCCTCCCAGGTTCTGGGGCACGGGTTCCGGCGTGTGGGGGAAAATCCCGTCAGGGGTGGTATTCATGGAATATGTTTTGCATCCGAGTTTTTTTAGCATCATCGGTGTAAGCAAGGAGCCCGCGCCGTTAACGCAGTCAAGTGCTACCCTGAACCCGCGCTTTCTTATTTTTTTCACGTCTACGTGCCGCAGGATACTGTCTATGAATATTTCGTTGGCGCCGGGCCGGCTTTCAACCTTGCCGATAGTTTCCCACCCGGAGGGTGAGAATTCCTTTTTTTCATAGATCCTGATGACTTCCTTTACGCCTGCCTCCGGAAGGCAGGAGCCGGAGCTGTCAACGAATTTCAGGGCGTTCCACTGCACGGGATTGTGGCTGGCGGTTATGATTATGCCGCCGTCAGCCTTAAACTGTCTGACCATCATGAAAACCGTCGGTGTTGCGCAGATATCGATGTCTATCACATTGCATCCGGAGGAAACAAGCCCTGAAAGCACGCAGTGTTTTACCATCAACCCGGTGGGCCGGGTGTCCCTTCCCAGGACAACGCGGGGCGCTTTTTTTGATTTTTTCAGGTAGGCGGCGAAAGCCTGCGAAAAATTAACAAGGAGTTCCGGCGTGAGCGTGTCGCCCACTACTCCTCTGACTCCTGAAACGGTGATTTTAAGGTTTTCTGGTTTTTTCATTTTCTACCTCGGATTAATTCACCTGGGGCGGCGCGGTTATGCCCGGTTGAGCGCTTTTTCTATGGCTTCAAGAAGGGCCGGGTATTCGAACGGTTTGTAAAGGTAATCACTGGCTCCGAGTTTTTCGGCCATGGACTGGTAGTTAAGGGTTGTAAAGCTGGACATCATTATTGAGCGGGGGACGGGGTTAAGTTTAC
>MGVM01000099.1:0-2899 GCA_001800495.1 Elusimicrobia bacterium RIFOXYB2_FULL_48_7 | reverse complement strand
TTTATGCCGTCCTCCGCGGTGCTTGCAAGGGTCACGGAATACCTGGAAAGCAGGACCTGTTCAATGAAGTCCCGGATTTCATCATCGTCGTCTATGACAAGGATGTTCTTGTTCGTTTCTGCCATGTGGTTTGGTTATTGTTCTTTCAGCGAGTAAGAAAGTAATTCCGAGCTGCGGTGCTCGGTTTTCGACGTGCCGGTGGCCATGAGTACGAAACCGGTATCCTTGGCGTAGTAAACGTATTTGTACGAGCCGGGAAGGTTCAGGTCTTCCTGCTGGATTTTAATGCAGTTGTCAAATTGGCCGGCCGCGGTTTTCACGCCGGCATTGGCGGCGATCACGGTCAGCTTTATTTTTCTTCCGTCCTGTTCGGTTACCCAGGAGGTGCCCGTGTTAAAGGGGTACTTCAGCAATACGGTCTTATCGGCGAAATCCTGCGATTTCGATTCGACAAGCTCAAGGTTGTCTATGCTGTAATACCTGGCAACGGTGGTTACCAGCTTGTCTCCGGCAAAATATTTTTTTGTGAGTTTGTAAACGCCGGTGGAAATTTCCTGGCAATACCACTGGGCTTTCATGTTTTTCCCGGTTGAGGCGGAATCAACTTCAGTCCAGGCACTGCCGTCCGCCATGGGGAAATACGACGGAGAATTGAAAACTCCCATCTTCGCCAGTTTCAGCCAGATGCCTGAGTCCGGGAAGTTTTTTAATAATTCCAGGTAGATATTGATGCCTTCCGGGTAGATTTTAAGTTTTGCCCTGTAAATTTCGCCGGCCCGGTACATCGCCTCGGGAGCGAGCGCGTCTTTCGGGTATTTCCGGGAGACTTTCAGGTATTTTTCAACCGCCTGGACGTAAAACCCTTTTTTTTCAAGTTTTTTTGCCTGGCTGAAAGCGTATTTTGCGCCGCAGCCGGATATCCCGGCAAGGGAAGCGAGAAAAAACGTGAAAACAAAAACGGACGCGGCCAGTTTTTTCATATTGTAGTCAGTTTCCTTATAAAATTTAGATTTGATCCTTTTTCCGAAAATGACAGTAGAATAAGGACAATAACGGTTCCTGAAGCGTCTATCAAAATATCAACCGGGCTGGGGCCTCTTGTCGGCACGAATAACTGGTGCAGTTCATCCGTGATGGCGTAGGTGATGCTCAAGAACCCAGGCCAGAAATAAAGCCGGTATATGTTTTGCGGAGCATATTGCGCGCTGTTTTTGAGAGCCCTGAACAGGAGGAATGCGAGAATCCCGTATTCCGCCATGTGGGCCAGCTTCCTGAAAAGCAAATCCCAGGGCCCCAGAGCCTCGATTTTTAGGTTCGGTATGCTTGAAAGATAAAAAATCAATGAACACCAGGCAACTATGGGAACCCAGAGAACCAGCAATTTCCTTGTATTATTCATTCTTTGGCGCGCTGAAGCGCGAAAAGGCTGTTTTTGCTTGAATTGAAGCTGTAATGTGTCCTGTCGCTGACGATTATATGGTCGAGAACTTCAATCCCCAGCAGCGAACCGGCTTCAATCAGCCGTTTTGTCAGTCTGCAGTCGTCATCCGAAGGCGTTGTGTCTCCCGAGGGATGGTTGTGGACCAGTATCATGCCGCTTGCCAGATGCTCGATCGCGGGCGCGAAAACTTCCCTTGGGTGCACTATGCTCGCGTTCAGGATACCGATAGAAATCGGCTCTTTATGGATAAGCTCGTTCCTGGCGTTAAGGTAAAGAACGACAAAATGCTCTTTCTGTTTTGACCTGATGTCGTGCACGAGGCATACGGCGTCGAGCGGCTTGGCAACGATCACGCTGTCGGCCTTGCAGCTGGCACGTTTGGAAAGTTCGTGCCCGGCTATGATCCCGGCGGCCTTTGACTTGCCCACGCCCTTTACCCGGCTTAGTTCTTCATAACTCAGTTTTAAAAGGCCGGTTAGCGCGAATTTTTCAAGTATTTCACCGGCTAAAACACTAACATTTTTACCGCTGTAACCGGTGCGCAGCAGTAGGGCTAGCAGTTCCCTGTCTTTCAGCCCCTCAGGGCCCAGCCTTTCGAGTTTTTCACGTGGTTTTTCGTCCATTTGATTTTACCAAATCCTTTATAGAATGTAAAGAATTTTAATTCTTTACAAATAGACGTGAAAAAGCGCGAAAAGTTCCCCCAAAATTATAAGGCAGGAATTTTGGGACCTCACCCGGTTCGGCCCGGGTTTTCTATCTGTAGTCTTTAGGTTTGGATCTGGAGAGGTTGAAATAGTGAAGGATTGCCTGTGTGATGCGCTCGCCCGCCCTGCCGTCGCCGTAGGGATTTTTCGCCTGCGCCATCTTATTGTAGGATTTCCTGTTTTCCAGGAGTTCCCTGATCGATCCCAGTAAATGCTTCCTGTCGGTGCCGGTGATTTGTACCGTGCCGGCATCGACGCCTTCAGGCCTTTCGGTGACCTTGCGCAGTACAAGTACAGGTTTGCCCAGGGCCGGCGCCTCTTCCTGCAGTCCGCCGGAGTCAGTGACAACAAGGTACGAAAGTTTCATCAGGTTTACCATGTCCAGGTAATGTAACGGGGGGATAAGGTGGATCCTGGAGTGGCCGCCAAGGATTCTTTTGGCCACGGACTGGACGTTTGGGTTCAGGTGCACGGGATAAACGATTTGGACATTTTCAAAGTTGCCGGCGGTTTCCCTGAGTGCACGGCAGATATTCTCAAGGGGCTGCCCGAAATTTTCCCTTCTATGGGCGGTGACCAGGATGATCCTGCCGGTTGCCTCGGCGCGTTTCGGGCCGAATAATTTCCTAAGCTGCGGGTTTTCAAAAAGGTGTTTCTTTTTCAGTCCCAGGAAAAGCGCGTCTATTACCGTGTTGCCTGTAACGAATATCCCTTTACGCGAAGCGTGTTCGTCAAGCAGGTGTTTTTTTGA
>MGVM01000098.1:16008-16730 GCA_001800495.1 Elusimicrobia bacterium RIFOXYB2_FULL_48_7 | reverse complement strand
AATAATTCATCTGCGCCACTTCAACCTGGAGTTCCGCTTCGCTGGTCCTGGCGCGGCTGGCGAAAATATCAAGTATCAGGCGGGTGCGGTCAACAATCTTCAAACCCGTAAGTTCTTCCAGGTTTCTCTGTTGCGCGGGAGAAAGGTCTTCGTCGAAAATAACCGCGCGGATCCTGTTGGCGTTGGCGGTTTCCATTATTTCCATCGCCTTGCCTCTCCCGATCAAAAATGCCGGGTCCAGCTTATTGCGCGCCTGGATTATGGTGGAAAAGACCTCCCCGCCGGCAGTATTTACAAGCCGTCCGAGCTCGTCAAGCGAGTTATTCAGTTCCCTGTAACCTGTTTCCCTGGTTTTTATCCCTACAGTTATAACTTTTTCCATATATCTTCTTTGGCGACCCAGTTTATGTCCTTGTTCCTGTTGAACCAGGTCATCTGGCGTTTCGCGTAATTCCTTGTATCCTGCTGTATGAGTGATTTCATCTTTTCAAACGGAAGCCTGTTTTCCAGGAATTCTATTACGTGCGGGTACCCCACGCTTTTAAGCGCCGGGGAATTTTCAAGATTATAACCCAGGGACAGGATTTGTTTTGTCTCTTCAACCATGCCGTTTTCCAGCATCCACTCTACCCTTTTATTGATCTTTTCGTAAAGTTCAGCCCTGTCCAGTTTCAGGCCGAATATGGAGTGTTTTTCTTTTTTTCCGGCCCGCGAGAGCCTGT
>MGVM01000098.1:15251-15947 GCA_001800495.1 Elusimicrobia bacterium RIFOXYB2_FULL_48_7 | reverse complement strand
CACCCGGTGAATATTGTTAGGATGTATGTTCTTGGCGGAAATAGGGTCGGCTTCCTCCAGTTTTTTATGAAGGTATGCCCTGCCACGCTTTTTTTCAAGCTTGAGAAGTTCTTCCCTTATGGTTTCGTCCCTTTGCGGCATGGCGGCGATGCCGTTGATGAAAGAATCGATGTAGAGCCCTGTCCCTCCCACAAAAACCGGGGTACCGCCGCGTTTTTTTATTTCAGCTGCCTTTTCGGACGCTAGCTCGGCAAAACTTCCTGCCGAGAAATAATTGCCCGGGTCAAGAAAATCCACTAGGTGGTGGGCAATGCCTTCACAGAAAAAGGCCAGTTTTCCTTTCAGCGGTTCCCATTTACCCGCCGGTTTGGCGGTTCCTACGGAAAAGTATTTGTAAACCTGCCTGGAGTCGGCAGAAATTATCTCGGCTCCTTTTATTTTTTTCGCTAGTTCAATTGAAGTGGAAGTTTTGCCTGAGCAGGTGGGCCCAACGATGAATATCATATTCTGCGGAACTTCTTTTCCAGTTCGTTTATGGTGATATTTATCATTGTGGGCCTGCCGTGAGGGCAGCACATGGGTTGGGCGCAGTTTTTTAGCCCGTTTATGATTTCCTGGGTTTCTTTAATGGACACTTTGTCGCTGGCTTTGACCGCGGCGCGGCAGGAAGCCCTGATTATTTTCTCGACTGGTTTC
>MGVM01000098.1:12588-15087 GCA_001800495.1 Elusimicrobia bacterium RIFOXYB2_FULL_48_7 | reverse complement strand
AGTTTGTGCGCTCAAACTCTGATCCAGGAACCTTTCGTAAAGCACCCTTTCATTGGCGGCGTGCTGGTCCATTATAACAAGCCCGCCGGGAGTTTCGATCAGGACATAAGTGTCGTGCAGGTGGCCCAGTATATGGAATTCTTCAAGAAGCGATTGCTGCACCGCCTCTATACGTTTTTCCGCGGGGCCGTAGGTTGCCGCCGGTTTTTCCGACACCTGGGACGAGGCGCCGGAAAAACTTAAAATATTCTGCTGCGGGCTTTCTGTGTTTAATATCGGGTGTTTTTTGGAGGCTGTTTTGATTTCCACCGCGGCCAAAGACGGTGCCGGCTGTGACGTGAGGCATTCCCTTACCGCCAGGGAGAGTGCGTCGAAGATTTCCCGCTCATCCGAAAATTTAACCTGTTTTTTGCCGGGATGCACGTTGACATCAACGGTTGCCGGGTTCACTTCCATCATTATTATCGCCGCGGGATGGCGGCCCACCGGCAGGCTGTCCTTGTAGGCGCTGTAAAGTGCCTGGGACAGGGCCCGGTTTGAGACTGGCCTTTTATTGACGAAAAAGTACTGTGCGTTTTTATTGGGGTAAGCACCCGAGAGGCGAGAAACAAAGGCGGTTATTTTTATCCCGCCTGAGTTGTATTCACAGGAAAGCAGGTTTTCAAAGAAATTACTGCCTAGAATATCCAGTATCCTGTTTCCAAACTTAGTAGCAGGCGGAGCGTTGAAAAGCGGCCTGGAATTAATTTTAACGCTGAATCCAATTTCCGGGTTGGCCAGCGCTATTTCTTCCAGTACCCTGGTCACGTGCGCCTGTTCCACTGCGGCGGATTTCAGGAATTTTTTTCTGGCAGGCACATTGAAAAAGAGGCTGGAGACCTCAACCATGGTGCCGCCGGCGTGCGGGCATTCCCTGGCGTTCTTTATTTTTGAGCCCTCTACAATAAGTTCAAATCCCGCGAGGGCTTCCTTTTCCTTGGTTACCAGCCGGAAACGCGATACCCCGGATATGGACGACAGCGCTTCCCCCCTGAAGCCCATGCTTTTGAGCGAGGACAGGTCGCTGAAATTCTTTATTTTACTTGTCGTGTGGCGCTCGATGGCGAGTTTTGCGTCGTTTTTTGACATGCCAGCGCCGTTGTCCGTGACGCGGATAAGCTTTAAGCCGGCTTCCTCTGTTTCAACGCTTATTTTTGTCGCACGGGCGTCTATGCTGTTTTCGGCGAGTTCTTTTACAACGCTTGCGGGCCTTTCTACCACTTCACCTGCGGCGATCTGGTTTATTACGTCCTGCGGGAGAACATGAATCTTGTCCATTATACTTTAATCTTTTTGTCGCAAATAGCGTGATAATGGCATCTGGGGTGACAGATGTTCTTTTCTTCGAGGGCGATCTTGTTTTCGCATTTCACAAAATCTTCGGCGGCTTTTTCTACTTTGTCAAAATCCTCTTTTTCAATTTTAACGAACGATATCCCCAGCCTGAAGGTGTTTTCCCTGGCTATGTCCCACATCACCTTGCCCTCTATGACATTTGTTTTCAGCCCCGGCAGGTCGATTTTAGCGCAGATGACGGTGCCCGGCTTGAAAGGGACGAAGGTGAGTATTCCCATGCCGCCTCCGGAAAGGTCGAGCAGGATGGCAGGCACAGGGGTGCTTGATTCGCCCAGGAGAAGTTCAACCGGCTTGGCGATATTTTTCATTACAGGCAGCCTTGCGTGTTTTCTTCTTTCGGTCCCGTGATGTTTCATTTCTCGTACCTCTTTTTCCAATCAGACAGTATTTTTATCGCTTCCAGCGGAGTTATCTTGTTTACGTCCGTTTCAGCAAGTTCGCTCGCCAGCGGATGTTCCGGAGCGAACAAGCTGGGTTGATTATATAAATTAGTTGGTGTTGTTTCAAGCTCAAACAGTATCTTTTTCGCGCGGGCGATCACGTTTTTGGGCAGGCCGGCAAGTTTTGCCACGTGGATTCCGTAGGATTTGTCCGAAGGGCCGGGAACGACCTTGTGGATAAATACGATTTCATCCTGCCATTCTTTTACGCAGACGTTATAATTTTTCACTCCCGGTATTTTGCCTCCGAGTTCTGTGAGTTCGAAATAATGGGTGGCGAAAAGGACTTTCGGGCCGGCCCCGTTGATCCTGACGGAGGAAAGATGTTCGATCACGGCCCACGCGATGGAAATGCCGTCAGAGGTGGATGTTCCCCTTCCTACTTCGTCAAGTATGAGCAGGCTCCTGGGGCCCGCGTTGTGCAGGATGCTGGCGGTTTCCCTCATTTCTACCATGAAGGTGGATTCGCCGCCGGAAAGGTTGTCGGATGCGCCCATGCGGGTGAAAATCTTGTCCGTTATCCCCATTGAGGCTATCAATGCAGGGACGTAAGACCCCATCTGCGCCATAACCGTGATCAGCGCAACCTGCCTTAAGTAGGTGGATTTTCCCGCCATGTTGGGACCGGTAAAGATGATAACCTGGTTTTCGTCACCGTCAAGAA
>MGVM01000098.1:7199-12571 GCA_001800495.1 Elusimicrobia bacterium RIFOXYB2_FULL_48_7 | reverse complement strand
AAGGATTTTCCGGAAAGCTTTTTTTCAAGCACCGGGTGGCGGCCGTCCTTTATGTCGATACCGTAGCCATCCGTGATTTCAGGCAGGCAGTAACTGTTTTCCTGCGCGGTTTTCGCAAGCGACATAAACACGTCAAGCCGGGCTATCGCCTCCGCGGTTGAATGGAGCTTCACGGCCTCGGCAAGGATCGTCTTCCTTAAATTTGCGAATATTTCCTGTTCTATGCGGATGCTTTTTTCCTCCGCGGTCAGCACTTTTTCCTCGTACTCTTTTAGTTCCTGGGTGACGTACCTTTCCGCGTTGACAAGCGTCTGCTTCCTGATGTAGTCAGCCGGCACCTGCGCCAGGTTCGCCTTTGTCACTTCCAGGTAATAACCGAACACACCCGTGTAACCGATTTTCATTGAAGATATACCCGTGCGCTCTTTTTCCTTCTGCTCGAGCCGTGCGAGGTATTCCTTGGCGTTCGTGGCGATTTGCCTGAGTTCATCCAGATTGTTGTCGTAACCCTTGCGGATAACCCCGCCTTTTGAAAGGTCGGCCGGAGGGTTGTCGCTTATGCACCTGGCAATTAAATCGCAGCCCGCGGACAGATCTTCAAGTCCGCTTATGATGTCGTTTATGGTTTCAAGTTTTGTGCCTATGATGGTTTGCGGGTGTGAAAGCGCAGTCTTGATCCCGGGGACCAGGTTGAGCGTGTCTTTGAGCGCGATAATTTCCCTGGGAGAAGCCATGCCTGAAGAAAGCCGTGAAAGTATTCTTTCGAGGTCGGCCGAATTTTTCAGCAGTTCCTGCAGCTGCCTGCGCATGGTGCCTTCTTCAATGAAAAACGTGACGGCGCCCTGGCGTCTGATGATCTTTTCCCTGTCTGTCAAGGGCTGGAGAATGTGCCTGCGCATAAGCCGCGAGCCCATGGAGGTGGATGTGCTGTCCAGTATTTCAAGAAGAGAGCCATCCCTTTTCCTGGTGGAAAGGTTTTCAACCAGTTCGAGGTTCGCTATCGCGGTGTTGTCAAGCGCCATGAACTCGTTGGTGGAGTAATATTTAGGGGGCCTCAGGGGAGGCATTGCCGATTTCTGAGTTTCTTCAAGATATTTTAAAACGGCGCCGGCGGCGGACACTGCCAGCGTTTTTTCTTCTATACCGAAAGCTTTGAGCGAGCCGGTATCAAATGTTTTAAGCAGGTATTCCCTTGCCTGGCCGGTTTCAAAATGCCAGTCGTCAAGGTAATTGACCGATGAGCCCACTGACAATTCCCTGGCCAGCGTCGAATTCTTCTGGCTTGAGGGCAGTACGTATTCGCTGGGGTTGATCCTGGATAGTTCAATTTTCAACTCAGCAATGGCGTCATCTCCCGTGATTTCCGTCAGCGAAAATTCCCCCGTGGAAATATCAATGTAGGAAATTCCTGCCTGGATCGTTTTGGTTTTGGTGTTTGTGTAAAGGTAAACGGAAGCGAGGTAGTTGTTAGATTTAGTGTCGAGCAGGTTTTCCTCGATTAGTGTGCCCGCGGTTATTAGCCGGACAACGCTGCGCTTGACTATGCCCTTGGCCGCCGCCGGGTCTTCAACCTGCTCGCAGATAGCGACTTTGAAGCCCTTTTTAATAAGTTTTGAAATGTAGGATGACGCGCTGTGGTGCGGCACTCCGCACATGGGCACCGTTTGGCGTTTGGTGAGCACGACTTCAAGCACCGGGCTGGCTTTTATGGCATCATCGCCGAACATTTCGTAGAAATCGCCCAGCCGGAAAAATAAAATAGCGTCCTGGTAGCTTTTCTTAATATCGTGGTACTGCTGCATCAGCGGCGTGAGAGTGTCTTTCTGGGTGTCTTTAGGCATTTTTTACGCTATGTTTTCGCCGATAAGTGAATGCACCTTGGCTTCCTTTATCTTTATATTTATGGACTGGCCGAGCAACTCCCTGGCGGACTGGAAAACTACCGCACGGTTGTCCTTGGTTTTCCCCATATATTCGCCTGTATCTGATTGCCTGGATTCCACCAGCACTTCGGCAAGTTTTCCAAGGTATTTTGAATTCTTTTCCCTGGCTACAGCGTTGCAGAGGTCCAGTAGTTCCTTGTGCCTTTTTTCCTTGGTTTCCTTGTTGACCGTGTCGCCCAGCTTGAACGCCTCGGTGTTTTCGCGCGGCGAATACTTGAACACGTAGGCGAAATCAAACTTGATCTTGCTGACCGCGTCGAGAGTTGCTTTGAAGTCCTTGTCCGTCTCTCCGGGGAAGCCGACCATGAGATCGGTGGTTATGCTGATGTCGGCTATGTGGTAGCGCAGTTTTCTAATGAGCCCGTAATAATATTCAAACGTGTATTTCCTGTTCATGAGCTCAAGGACGCGGTCCGAGCCGGACTGCAGGGGTAAATGTATGTGTGTGCAGACTTTGTTAAGGGAGGCGATGGTTTTGATGAATTTATCGGATACATCCTTCGGGTGGTTGGTCATGTACCTTATTCTTTTTAAACCCACGATTTTGTGGATCTCGGCCAAAAGGTCTGAGAAATCGGCTTCCTTGAGCGTGTAAGAACCGCTCGCAGGGTCGATCACAGACATCACTGAACGGTAGGAATTAACATTCTGGCCCAGGAGCGTGGCTTCCTTAAGCCCGTTTGCGGTGAGTTTTGTTATTTCCTCAACGATCTCTTCTACGGGTCTGTATTCTTCCGGGCCCCTGACATAGGGCACAACGCAGTAGGAACAGTAGTTGTTGCACCCGCGTGAAATGGTAACAAAGGTTGTGATTTTCGTAGTTGCCGATTCATCGGTTGTTTTGGTGTCATTGCGAACCGGCTTGTCCGGCGCGGCAATCTTCTCAGTAGTTGCTCTCGCATCGCGCGTATCGGCTATTATCCCCGATTTTTTCATTATCTCAGGGAACTGCTCCGCGCTCTTTGCGCCCACAAGCAAATCAATATGCGGGAATTTCACTTTCAGCTCCTTCCCCATCCTTTCAGCCATGCACCCGACAACTACGACCTTCCCCGCGGGATTTTTCGCCTTATAGTGCTTCAAATCGCCAATTTCTGTAAATGCCCTTTCTTCCGCGTGCTGCCTCACAGAGCAGGTGTTCACAATCACAATATCCGCCTCGTCAACATTATCAGTAGGCATATACCCCAGCTGTTCAAGGTATGCCCCGAACATGTCCGAGTCCGATTCATTCATCTGGCATCCGAAGGTACGGATAAAATATGTTTTCTTGTTCATATAATATTATCTGTCATATATTTTTGCGTTTGAAGTAAAATCGGCGGTAGATTCGGTACTTCCGGCAAATACTTCTACCCGGACCTTGTTTTCGCCGATAAGTTCTACAATCATCAATCCTTTCTGCTGTCCTAAGTCGCCGGAATTTATGCTTAACAGCTTATAGCTGACCTTGCCGGTAGCTTGAGATACAGTTTCAAAAGAAGCTGCCCCTGACTGAACGTTGTATAATCCGGTCATTCCAAAGCCGTTGCCGGAAGATATGTCCATGACCGTGGAAAAGAAAACATCATATATAAAGGCAAGTTGTTCGGACGCTGTTGAATTATTGATATTTTTGCCTTCTATAAACCAGTTGCCAATAAGTTTTCCTGAAATATCGTAATCAACTCTGCCGTCTTTGGGTTCCCCAACCCTGTTCACTTTCGCATACAATTGTGCGCTTAGCGGGTCATTATAGTATTTCAAGGGAGACCTGCAGTAACGCGTTGTTTCGCCGTTCATGGAATACCTGTCCGGTGTGATGAAATTTGTTTTTGAGCCGTAATCTGTTACATAAAGTTCCGTATTGCCTATAAGCCAGGGTTCATTGGCTCCGAGTTTTTGCCCTGCGTTTACCGGCCCCGTAGTTAATCCCGGTTCGATCTTTGTCATGTGGCCGATAGTGCATTTCAGGGAATCGGTGAATTTTATGGAGACGCCGTATTCCCCGCTTTCGTCCTGTATATATGTTATTGTTCCTGCCGCGGGAGCATATATGTCATGCGCGGTCGAAGTATCGTTAAAATAGACATATATGTGGTCAATTGGGAAGATATGTCCGCCTTCAGGATTTACAGCGCCAAGGGGAGTAATATTCTTTACCTCGCTTATATTGCAGAAAAAAGAAGTGAATATAACGGTGCTTACAAGCACATCCTGCATAATCTTAATATTAGTGTTGGTACTAATGCCATAGATGTCTGTCACGGTACACGTCGCTACAGATACTATAGGGAGATAACTGCCCCATGCCTTAAATGTTGCTTGCTGGCCGTTACTTGTTACGTTGGGGCTCCAGGTATAGGTCAACGGGTCGCCGTCGGGATCATAAGCTGCGCAAGTCAAGGTGGTTGATTCGGAATTATACAGGGTTGTAGTTGCGGCAGTTAATGATGTTATTATGGGGGCATGATTTGAGGCGGTTCTTCTCTCTGACACCTTTTCATCCAATGCTTTAACTTTGTTTTTTATCGCACCAGTAAGGCCAAGAGCCCAAATGGCTGATGCAAACAAGAAAGTAACCAGTAAAACAGTCAGTATTTTTCTCACTTTTTCATCCCTCCGCCAAAATACCAATTCATGCCGATGCCGTATGTAAACTCGCCGCCGCTTTCAGTAATTGAATTGTCTGTGTCTAAAAGGGATATTATTGCCATCCCCATGTCCATTTGAAGTGAAAGGGAATCCATGATAAAATACTCCCCTCCGATAAAACCTTCCAGGGCAGTTCCATTGCCTTCGCTTGAATCTCCCTTAAAAGTGATGGTATGCAATCCTGCTCCGGTAAACAGCGTCACGTTAGATTTGTCTCCAAGGTAATAATACCCTCTTGCGCCAAGCACGGTTATTTTGTCTTCGGATTGAACCCTTGCTTCAAGGCCTATTTTCGGGGCAATGTTATACTTGAACCCTATGCCAGGATAATAAACCCCTATGGAAAACTCCTGGCTTTCTGCATAAGAAAAAGGAACCACAGCGAGCATGGACAAAAGCAGCGTTATAATTTTTAAAAATTTACTATTTTTTTTCTTTTGTCTCATAACAGTTTAGTGCCTCCCTTTGTAGTAATCTTTATTATTACATATTATTTTGGTGGAATGCTATGCTTTCATTAAACAGATTGTATTCCTTGCGATAAAATCCTTCCTTTATTCATTAAACGGTTCAAATTTTCAACCTTTTCCCCATCTGAAAGTATCAGGTTTGCTCCACTATGGTCACCCGAAGGTTTTAATGTAAAATTTCATTGGAAAGATTATACTAATTTAACAGGTAGATTTGAAGTATGTTGGTCGCGCACATTCCTGATGAACCTAATTGCCTGATATTTGTGTTTAAATGCGCGGTTATGGGCGGGTTTTGTGCAAAAATGTGCGTGAAAGTGCTAAA
>MGVM01000098.1:0-7191 GCA_001800495.1 Elusimicrobia bacterium RIFOXYB2_FULL_48_7 | reverse complement strand
CTACATAAGCTGCGGGCACGGCAAGTGTTACCCCCGGCCCGCTGAATAGTATTCCCCAGCCCAGCGCAATTGCAAACGGACGGAGAAAAGCGTCCTGGCCTCCTAAAAAACCGTATCCAAGGGGAAGTATCCCGAACGAAACAGTGAAAGACGATATCATTATGGACTTGAACCTTAAAACCGCAGACTCTAAAACAGCTTCCTCGCGGGATTTTCCGCCTGTAAGCAGTTTTTTTAGAAAATCTATCATTACTACGGCATTATTTACCGATACACCGGTTAGCGCAAAAACGGCTATAAGCGCAGGAAATGAAATAGGAAGCCTGTGTATAACCAGCGCCGCCATAACTCCTGCCAGGGACAGCGGAACCGCAACAAGAACGATCAGGGGCTTGGTCAGTGAATTAAAAAAGCTTGCAAGTATAGTGTACATGAGGAATACTGCCAGCAGAAAAAGCAGCCCGAGTTCAGTGAAGCGCTCCTTGATTTCGCCGTAATCACCTCCAAGCCTGTAAGATACTCCTTTGATATTTTTTGTGATTGAGTTTAACTTTGGTATCAGGCTGATGTTTACGGCGCCAATACTTGTCTGTGTTTTGTCGATGGTGCCTGAAAGCGAATAGCTGGGTTTTCCGTCGTAACGCGAAAGAGCTTCAATACCGCATGTTTCTTGAAAGCTTGCAAGCTTGCTCAGGCGCACGAAAGAGTTTTTTTGTGAAGGAACGCGTAAAAACAGGAGGTCAGCAGGGGTCCTGTAATCTTCCGGGTCGAGCCTGACCCTCAGTTCTACAGGTTCATCTTCTATTCTAAGGGTTTTAACAGGTATACCGCTTACAGCCCCGCGAAGAGTTGAAGCCATGGCTTCCAGCGGCACCCCGGCTTCTGCCACCGCCTTTCGGTCAAGGATCATGTCAAATTCCGGCCTGCATTCAGTTTTTCTGAACGTAATACTTGTCACCGTTTTCAATTTGGAAATTGCTTCATAGGCTTCCCGGGAGGCCTGTTTGACTGAAGCGTGAGAGTCTCCCGTAAATGTTATATCTATGTCTCCCCTGCCTCCGGGCCCTCCCCCGGCAAGCTCTTTTACTGACAGCGCCTGGACTCCCGGCATGTTTTCAAGCAGACTGTATATTTTTTTAACAAGCGCACGCTGTTTTTTTTCCGTCCTTGATTGCGAGGGCTTCAGATTGATCTTAAGTGACGCAACATTTGAGACGTATCTTTGTGCTGCGCCGGGTGAATCCTGTTCAATGCCTGCAAATCCGTATATACCCTCAATTTCTTCAAATGAGGCGGCCGATATGCGTTTTTGCGCTTCCCTTGCAACTTCCGCTGTTTTGGCAAGAGACCCGGAAGCAAGTGTTTCAATACGCACCGTGATCGCTTCTATATTGTTTTCAGCAAAAACCACCCCGCCGCGGAAAGCAAGAATGCTTATTCCCGCCATCAATAGCATTCCTGCAATTATAAACAGGGCAGAGCGGCGAAGGACGAAATTTAATATTTTACTGTAGGGGCTGTAAAGCGGCTTGAACAGGTCAAGCTTCTTTTTGTTGACTGACGAGCCCTGCCCTGACAATGCCAGATGAGACGGCATTACCAGAAAGCACTCCAGGATCGACCCTGTGATTGATAAAATAACAGCAATAGCTATAGGGGCTAAAAATTTACCCCATAATCCTCCAATCAACAACAGCGGCAGGAAGGCTGCGGTTGTAGTCAGGTACGAAGCGAGCACCGGTCCTGCAACCTCTGCTGTTCCTTCAACCGCAGCTGTAAAAGGGTTTTTTCCCATGGCGCGGTGCCGGGAGACATTCTCACCAACCACAATAGCGTCATCGTCAAGAATACCAAGCACGACTATCAGCCCGAAAAGCGAAAGCATGTCAAAACCCACTCCAAAGGCCTTCATGAAAAGGAACGTTATCCCATAAGTGACAGGCAATCCTATTGTTATCCAGAAACCGAGTTTTCTGTCCAGGGTAAAAAATAATATTATTAAAATAAAAAGAAGCCCGACAGCGCCGTTTGAAACCAATAAAGATATTCTGTCGCTTACTTGATTAGACGTGTCACTGTAAAAAGAAACAGAAACATCCCGCTCTATTGATCCTTCGGTTTGCAGTAATCCAATTCTTTTACGCACTTGCCGGGCAATAACAGAACTGTCTTTTCCGGAAAGCTTGAACACGGTCATTATTATGCACGGCATTCCGCCTGATTCAACCGAGTATTCCAGATCTTCATAACCTTGTTTTACATTGGCGATGTCAGATATTCTCAGGGAATGGCCGATATCGCCGGATTTTACTATAACTCCCGAGATATCCTTTAGCGCGCCGGTTTTTGAAACAATCCTGATTTTAACGCGCTCATCTCCCATGTCCCTGGTTCCGGCAGGCACTGAAACATTATAGCTTTTCAGCGCCTCGGCAATTGTAAGAAGCGGCAACTCGTAGTATTTCAGTTTTTCCTTTTTGACATTTATCCAAAGGGTGCGGCCTCGGTAGCCAAGTTTTTGCACGGATGATACTCCGCGGATATCCCCGAAAGACTCCGCAGCCTTGCGTGCAGAATCCCTGACCAGTGAATAATCCTTTCCGGAAAACGCAGCGGTAATAACCTGGAACTCCTTTGTTGATGCTTCCTTGACTTCCGGTTTTGAGGATTCCGCAGGTATGGCAAGCGACGCTTTCTCTACGGCATCTTTTATATCGTTTAGCGCGCCTGCGGTATTTTTAAGCGAAGGGGACAGCTCAATATTTACAAGAGAAAAACCTTCCCCGGAAAGGGACGTGACCCTCTCCACTCCGGAAAGGTTTTTTACAGCATCTTCAATGTGAACCGTAACAAGGTCTTCCACTTCCCAGGAAGAAGCTCCCGGGAACCGGGTAGACACGGATACGGCGCCGAAATCTATTTCCGGCAAAATTTCTTTTGGGGATAAAAAGAAAACGGCAATCCCGGCAACTGCCACGATAGCGCCTGCCATGTTAACGGCTAAATGCTGCCTGGCAAAAAATGAAATGATCCTATTTATCATGTATTTTGGATACCCAAAAATATTCCGTGTTTTTTCAGAATTGGTACTTATTATTATGCTTTTTTATCTGTTTTATGGCTTTGCTGATTCTTTTTTCAGTTACTATCTTTGCATTATGCGCTTTTACTTTTTCCTTGCGGGTCGCCAGGTACCGCAGTTCCTTTTGTAGTTTAAGGTAGCCCTGGAACCTTTTAGGGTCCAGGCTGCCGTTTTCTATCGCGCCCCTGACGGCGCATTCAGGTTCCTCCGCGTGGGCGCAGTCCCCGAACTTGCAGTTAAGGGCAAAGGTGTCAATATCGGTAAAAGCGTCTTTCAGGGCGGGTTCATCAGCCCACAATTGGATTTCACGCAAACCGGGGTTATCAATTACAATGCCCCCTCCGGGGAGAATTATCAGCTCCCTGTGGGTGGTTATATGCTTTCCGCGGTCATCATATTCCCGCACAGCACCGACTTTCTGTCTTTCTTCGCCCAACAGGCAATTAATAATGGTAGATTTTCCCGCGCCGGATGAACCAATGAAAGCCACTGTGCGCCCTTTTATTATGTATTCATTCAGTTTTTCAATCCCCTCGTTTTTCATGGCGCTTAAGGCGCATACAGGGGTTCCGGAAGAAACAGCTTCCACTTCCGCGATTTTTACCTGGGAATCAGGGCAGACATCTGTTTTGTTCAGAAGAATAACGGATTTTGTATTGCTTTCCATCGCGACAGTGAGATAGCGTTCAATACGCCGCAGGTTATAATCGCCGTCAAGCCCGTTTACAAGGAATATGATATCTATATTGGCCACCAATACCTGTTCTTCCGTGGTTTTTCCGGTTGTTTTCCTGGAGAGTTTACTGATCCTGGGAAGGATGCCCTCAATTATTGCAAGGCCATGTCCACGGTCCATCCTTACCGTCACCCAGTCACCTACCACGGGCAGTTCGCTCAAGGATGAGGCATCAAAACGGAGTTTTCCTGCCAGTTCCGCCCTGAGTTCGCCGAATTCTCCGTAAATACAATATATTTCCCTTTGGGAGGTTGTTACCCTGGCCGGTTGAATATCTGCGGTTTTTATTTCGTTGAAATGTTTCTCGAAGAAATCATTCCATCCTAACTCTTTCAAATCCATTGGTTTTTTCCGCCATGCTCATTTTTTTATTTCAGGCAAGAGAATGTTTTTGCCGTTGACTTCGGCCTGCACCAGCCGGACCCTGGGAACCGGAAGCCTTATCGCCACCGCTTCAGCCAGCTTAAGGCTGGTATAGGTTTTTGGAATAGTGCGCCAGCACAGGGTTGATATGTCGTAATATTGCACTTTCCAGCAGGTTGCCGCGGGTTTCTTTGCCATTTGAAGTATTGTAGTGAATTATACTAATTTAAGAGGTGAATTTGAATAGCGAATGGTTTTCGTTTAAAGGTTATTCAGGTATTTTGCTATGAATTTCGCCTGCAGTATGCGCGGGCCTTTCTTGAAATGGATGTGGTCACAGTAGGGGTTCCCCTTCATTTTAGCGGTGAGTGAGTAAAGGTCAAGCGTGTGTATGCCGTGTTTCTTCATGATGCCGTCGGCAATTTTATTGTAGGCGTCCACATCCCTGTTGTAACGGCTGAAGTTTTTCGTGATGCGGTTGTGCCATTTGTCTTTTACCGGTGTGATACGCGCCCATATTATGGTTAACTCAAGTTTATCCAGAAGGTTGACGCACTGTTCAATGTTCCTTTTAAATGCTGCATGCTGGACCTGTTTCTTGCCTGTTTCCGGATTGGTCTTAATATCGTGGAGCCCGCAGTTCAGGAGCAGGTAACCGGATTTCCGGTAATCTTGCCGGTTTTTGCGCAGGTATTCTACCACGCTTTTGCTGTCGCCCCCGTTGACCGAGTAATCGTTAAGGTATTTGTCAGAAAGGGCTTTCCTGCCGCCTTTTCTGGAATAAGTAAAATTTTTAGCGATTAATTTTTTAAGGTAAGGGCCGTAGTGTATTGATATGCTGTCGCCCAGGACAAAAATAGAATTTTCCACCATGCAGGGTTCCTTACAGGTTCAGGTAATCCTGGAGCGCTTTTATTTCGAGCTGCCTGTTTTTTACCGCTTCAATGCCTTCAACGGTGGCCTTGGCCGCCACCATCGTGGTGACATAGGGTATTTTTCTCTGTATAGCGGCTTTTCTTATATAGCTGTCGTCAGTCTTGCTTTCTTTTCCTATGGGAGTGTTGATTATCAGCTGGATGTTGCCGTTGCGGATCTCATCGGTAATATCCGGCCTGCCTTCGTTGAGTTTTGAAACGAGCGTTGATTCAACGCCCTTGAGCGCGAGGTAATCCCTGGTGCCTTTTGTGGCCACGATGGAAAACCCGGCGTCAATGAACTTTTTCGCGATCTCGGCGGACTTCTTCTTGTCGTCATCGGCAAGGGAGATAAACACCTTTCCTTTCAGCGGGAGCCGGGTACCGGTGGCTTCCTGGGCCTTGAAGTATGCCGCCCCGAATGTGTCGGCAAGCCCCAGGACTTCCCCGGTCGCTCTCATTTCGGGCCCGAGCAGAGGGTCTACCTGGGGGAACATGTTGAACGGTATGACTGCTTCCTTTACCCCGACATGGCTTGGTTTTGCGGATTTTTTCGGGGCTATGTCTTTCAGTTTTTTGCCCAGCATCACCAGCGTGGCCAGTTCTGCCATGGATATTCCCATGACCTTGCTTACAAGCGGCACTGTCCTTGAGGCGCGAGGGTTGGCCTCGAGAATATAGACTTTGTCGTCGCAAATCGCGTACTGCACGTTGAGAAGGCCGACGACTTTGAGTTTTTTCGCTATTTTGGTAGTGTAATCCTCAATTATTTTGATGTGTTTGGGAGAAATCGTCCTTGAAGGTATCACGCAGGCGCTGTCGCCGGAATGCACGCCCGCAAGTTCTATGTGCTCCATTATCGATGGGATTATCACGTCGCGGCCGTCCGAGATCGCATCCACTTCGACTTCCGTGGCTTCTTCCAGGAATTTGTCTATGAGCATCGGGTATTCCGGGGAGACCTCGATCGCCGTCTTCATGTATTCCGTCAGCATGGCTTCGTTGTAAATAACCCTCATTCCCCTGCCGCCAAGCACGAAGGAGGGCCTGACCATCAGCGGGTAGCCGATAGTTTTTGCCACCTTGTAGCCCTGTTTTTCCGATATGGCTATGCCGCTTTTGGGCTGGGGGATGCCGAGCTTCCTTATCACATTGGCAAATTTTTGCCTGTCTTCCGCCAGGTGTATGCTTTTCGGGGTGGTGCCCAGGATCTTCACTCCGGACTCGTATAGCTGCTTGGCGATATTAAGCGGGGTCTGCCCGCCGAACTGGACTATGACGCCGATTGGTTTTTCCTTGTCATAAATGCTTAGCACATCTTCAACGGTAAGGGGCTCGAAATAAAGCTTGTTTGAAGTATCGTAATCGGTTGAGACGGTTTCAGGGTTGCAGTTTATCATTATGGCTTCGATTCCCTGCTTGCGGAGCGTGAAAGCCGCGTGCACGCAGGTGTAGTCAAACTCGATTCCCTGCCCTATGCGGTTCGGCCCGCCGCCGAGTATCAGGACTTTTTTGTTTCCCGAGACATCCATTTCGTCCTTTCCGGTGAATGTCGAGAAGTAATACGCCGCGTCGGCCCCGCTTACCGGCACTTTGCCGTAAGCTTCCTTTATGCCGAGGCGCATCCTTTTTTTGCGCACATCCGCTTCTTTCGTGTTTGTAAGCCAGGCGATATACTTGTCGGCGAAGCCGTCTTTTTTTGCTTTTCTGAAAAGCTCGTCCGGGATCGCCTTCAGCTTGAATGCCTTGATTTTTTCCTCGCAGTCAACAAGTTCCTTCATCTGTTTGATGAACCACCGGTTTATCTTGGTGATATTAAAAAGTTCCTCAACAGGCATGTTCCTGCGGAGGGCTTCATAGATATAAAAGAACCTTTCACTGGAAGGATAGTTCAGGAGGCCTTTCAGCCGGTCATCGGTTAAGGCGGAGATTTTTTTTACACCAAACCCGGACCTTTTTATTTCAAGCGACCTGATGGATTTCTGTATCGCTTCCTTGAAATTCCTGCCGATGCTCATGACTTCGCCCACGGCCTGCATCTGGGTGCCTATTTTGTCCTCTGCCTCGGTGAATTTCTCGAAAGCCCACCGGGCGAA
>MGVM01000097.1:2221-10172 GCA_001800495.1 Elusimicrobia bacterium RIFOXYB2_FULL_48_7 | reverse complement strand
TGAAAACAAGGCAGGTGATGGTGTAAGGCTGGAAAGTATGCGTTATGAGCCCGGTTTGGCCGGTGAGCGTTGTTGTGGAAGGCCCCGGGCCTCCGTCACAACAGTTCGACTGGTTCATTGTATAGACATCAACAATGCCTGACATATCGTCAAAACCGGAAACGGTTATCTGCGCGTTATAAACAGTGTTCGTGCTGAGGTTGATGGCCATTATCGCGGCGACCGTAGAACCCCTGACGCTGGCCTGCATTAACATGGAATCTCCTGGAATGGGATCAGTGCACTTGACAAGCGTATCGCCGAAATTCCTGTAGATCTTGTACGTGAAAAACGCTGGGCGGGGCAAAAAATCCGGCGGGGCGCCGAAAAGCTTGTGGCTGCTGTTACTGCTGGTGGCCAGTTCGGACCACATGCTCCACGGCGCGGAGATCACGAATTTATTCTGGATCATCCTGAACAGCATATGCCCCGAATACATGGCTTTTGTATAAGGATCGATCCGGTAGGTGTCAGAGCTTGCGTCGTCGCCCCATTCGCTGACCGCGAGCTTGATATCACCGGTATAAGACGGGTAATACTGTTTGTAATAATCAGTGGTGTGCGACACTACGTTGTAGAAATTTGCCGATACGAAGGGCTGTATCAGCGACGTGAAAGTTCCGTCAGTTGTGCCGGGGCAGTAAACAACAAGCGGGTTGCCGCCCCCCCGGTACTGGGCGTAGATGTGATAGTTGTGGATATCAGGCACAATATTGCGCGCCGCCATTGACGGTATGATGCTGTTATAAGTGGCGCGCTCATCGCAGCCAAGAAGAAGTTTGATGTTGGGGTCCACGGCTTTCATCGCCTTGCTGTATTCCTCAAACAACACCGCGTAAGTGCTCCTGGTCACGCCGTTCCAGCGCCATTCATTGCCTATCTCGTAATACACGGGATATTTCCACCCGTATGTGTTGCACAGCTGGCGCACGTGCGTTACCATGTCCGCGGCGTATTGCGCGCGGTTAACGGCGTTATCAGGCAGAGTGACGCCGGCGTAACCCGCGAAATCGTCGGAATACATATTCGTGCTTCCCTCGCCCGTGCCGGTGCCGTTGGGGCCGATAAACGCGGTGTTGACCTTGATAAGCGGCTCCGCGCCCACGGCATTGCAGAACCTGAGTTCGTCTTCTATCGAAGGAACTGTCGTAGTCCAGGAAGTCCCCGAACCGGGATAATG
Source organism: Elusimicrobia bacterium RIFOXYB2_FULL_48_7 (assembly GCA_001800495.1). Classification (GTDB taxonomy): domain Bacteria; phylum Elusimicrobiota; class Endomicrobiia; order CG1-02-37-114; family XYA2-FULL-39-19; genus OXYB2-FULL-48-7. The sequence continues at coordinate 8,953 of MGVM01000097.1, read as the reverse complement.
CCTGCCCTTGTAATTGTTGTACTTGAAGTCATAGCGGTTGGCCGGCGATCCGGGAGGAAACAGTAGCATGGTTATGCCGGCTTCCTTGAGTTTATTGATGACAATCTGGTTCAGGTTGATTGTGGGCGAGGAATAATAAAGCCCCGAGGTGTTATAGCCGAAAACATAAGGGCTTATGCTTCCGTAGTTCGTTTTGCAGTCTACGGTGAAACTAACGTCGGCGGCGTTTGCAGCAGAACATGTAAATAATAAAGCTAAAAACACAAACAGATTGGTTTTGCTTGTCCTCATTTATTTCTCCTGGTTTTTGGTGTCATTGCGAACGAAGTGAAGCAATCTTCTATAAAAACAGGATTGCCACGCCAGAAACTGGCTCGCAATGACAATCATTTCGTTAGCGCTATCTTGCCGGTTACGGTGTCACCGGCGGTGCTTGTGATCTTGTATATGTATATCCCGCGGCCAACTTTCTCGCCGGCGGCGTTCTTGCCGTCCCACTCTATCTCAGCGGCGGAAGCATCCGTGAGTTTCCTTATCAACCGCCCGCTGACCGCATAAACCGCGACTTCACCGCCCGCCATATTTGCTATACGGAATTTCACCGCCCCCTTCGCCGGGTTCGGGTACGCGTGTACGGTTTCGGGGATTGGTTGTGCAGGGGCTGATGTTGTAAACGTATAATCCGCACTGGCTGCCTCATTGCCGCCTGCATCCACGCTGATCACGCGGAAATGGTATTCACTGCCTGGCAACAGATTTGCCAGCGCCATACTGTGCGATATCCTTAAAACAATATCCTTGATCGTGGATTTGTCATAATTGACCGTCCTGCCGTATTCCACCAGGCTATCCGACAGCTCATCCGTCGTCCACACTATCGTGGCACCGGTTGCGGCCACGTTCTGCGCTGATATGCCGCTGATAGCCGGGCTGGATGTGTCAGGAGGAGCCGGAGGCAGTACCACCTGCCCGTTGGACGTTGCAGTGCTGGCGCTTTGCATTCCGACGCCATTTTCAGCTTTCACGCTTATATAATAGGTAACGTTCTGCGAAAGCGTGAGCCCGGTTGCTGTTAATGACGTTGACTGCCCGTTATCTGTCCACCCGCGGGTATCTGAAGCACCGGCGCCGCTTTGCTGGGTGCCGATTGCATACCAGTACCGTGCAATTCCGGATTCAGGATCAATTACCTCGTCCCAGTTGGCGCTCAGCTGTGTCAAAGATGTCGATGAATCGACATCGCTACTCAAACCATCTCTTACTTGTGCTATATTTGGAGGTGCCGTTATATCACTGGTATCAATCGCCACTACATACTGCCCGTTAGAATTGGCGGCTGTTGCGCTTACCAGATTATTCCCGTTGATCGATTTTATGCTGAAGTAATATGTCGTGCCGGCGGAAAGCGCCAATCCGTTGCGGGTGACTGTCAGTAAATTCCCTATTGTCGCCCAAGCGGCGGTATTTGTCGCTCCGGCTGTTGTACCTATGGCGTACCGGTAACCGGTAATGCCTGATTCAGCATCCGTCCCGGCTGTCCAGTTCGCTGACAACGTACTGCTGGATATTGTTGATACACTGTCTATTCCTGTTGATGCGCCGTCATATACATTCGCGGGCGGATTGGGCGCTGTCGCGTCAGCCGTGCTTATAACAAGTACTCCGTTTGAATTCGAAAGATCGCTTTCAAGGCCCGCCCCGTTTATAGATTTCACGCTAAAGTAATATGTTGAGCCGACAACAAGGGTTAAACTCCCGCGGGTGGCTGTGAGAACATTGCCAAGCGTTGTCCAGTTCACGAGGTACCCGCCGCCAAAGCCGGCAATCCCTATCGCATACTTGTAACCCGATATGCCGCTTTCCGCATCTGTTGCCGCGTCCCAGTTGGCGCTTAACTGCGCGGTTGAAATTGTTGTGGAAATATCAACGCCCGCGACAGCCCCGTCGCGCACGCTTGAACCAGCCCCGCCCCAAAAAGGAGGCGTGCCATCTGTTATCACGCACTGCCCGTCAGATACTGCCGCGCCGGTGCTCACCAGCCCGACAATATTCACCGCTTTCACACTGAAGTAATATGTCGCGCCGGTTACCAGGCCTGCATATGTTCTTGTGCTGGTGAAATTGCCGATGCTTGTCCAGCCGACAAGCCCGGTACCACCCGCGCTGGTGCCCACAGCTATAATGTAACCGTAAATTCCGGAATCAGGGTCGCTTCCGGAATTCCAGTTGGCGGCAAGCGACGTTGTGGAATATGTAAATGCAACATCCGTCACCGTGCTGGTGCCGTCGCGCACAACGGCAGGCGCTATCGGCGAGCTGGTATCCACGACATCCTGGAGCGTGAGCGGGTGCGGGTATGTATAAGGCGCATAGCCGGGCTTTACCATATTATAAAAATCCCGTCCTTCCAATATAATACCGTTAAGATAGCTCAAATGCCAATCCCTGATTTTCAGGTTCTCGCTCGCCCCGTTATAAGTGTTTCCCCAGGCATAATACGGCTCAAAGGCCTGTGGGTGGTAATTATCATCCGGGCCGGCATCGCGCCAGCGGCCCACCTGGTCCAGGCAGGGATAACCGTTGGTTATTTTGAAAACATCGCCCGTGTCCCAGTCCTTCTGCACCCCGATCCGCGGAGAACTCAGGCATACCTGGAACATATCCCCTGTGTTCCAGGTGTTGTTTGTGCCGCCGCTCAAACCGCCCGACGCAGTTATAGTGTTTGCGGAATTAGCAGTGATCTTCCCAATACTGCCGTCGGTAACGTTGTATATGTAGAAACAGCCCTGGTCGGGCCAACGGTAAAGCATGGAAGGCCAGCTTTTGCCGGAACATGTCAGCACGGTGGCGTTTGCGGTGCCGGTATGCGTGCCGGTGTCCCTTATCACATAACCCTCGCTCAAGGTAACTGTTATTGTTGTTGACGTATTGGCTGTTACAAAACCCTTGCTGTAATCCGTCATGTTCCACGCGGCGTAGCCAACCCACTGGTTATTTGCCCAGCTTTTTGTGCTGCACTCCAGGACAGCGCCGTTGTTTCCACCGGTGTGCGCGCCGGCCGCCGTGGAGTCAAAAGCGGTATTGCCGTCCAGCGGATTGGTGCCGTCGCAAGGGCCGTAGAAATCGCATCCCCACGGGGACCTGTAAATCCACAAGCTGAACCTGTCGGGGCTGTAATCCCCGGTTATGGTATTATTGAATACAACGCCGGTGCCGCCGCTTATCCCGACCATCGCGTAGGACTCACCACCGATCGTATTTTCATAAAATTCATTATTGACCATGCCCCTTGTAGTGCCGGCCTGCGGCGTGCATGTTCCCCAAACCTCAACAAAACCGTTTTTGGTTGTGTTATGCCTGAAAACCGTGCTGGCCCCGTTCTTGACGGCATAGATCGGGTCGTTCGTGGCAATCTGGTTGAATTCAATATAATTGTCTTCCATGAATATCGCGTTTGACGTGCCGATAGTAAGGGGCCTTTTCCACGCGTTAACCCCGTCACCGAATACCGACGCGATGAAATGCGGGTTACTGTAGCCGTGTTCCTCTATCAGGTAATAGGTGCAGTGGTCTATTACGCCGGTTTGAAAACCGGTTAAATAAACAGCAGTTTCCAGGTTCAAAAACACGCAATGGTCTATGCGAAAATCAAGCCAGCTTCCGCTTGCCCATATTATTGACGACTTGCCGGCGTTATTATTTCCCGAGCCGTCAAACTTGATACCTGTAACGCGAAGGGATTTACCCGTGCCGTTCCTGAAATTGATAGGGGACTCCGGCCCCCAGGAAGTACCCGTATTGTCCTGGATTATTGTGCCGGAAGGGCCTATGCCCGCGCCTTTTATTGTTATGCTTTTATTATCTACCAGAACGCAGGGCGTGTTTGATTTTCTCGTGGTCCAGGCAACAGTGCCTGCGGGTATCTCAACCGTGTCACCGTCGGATGCGGCATCAACCGCGCACTGCACGGCGCCCTGGTCAGTGGAAGTGGAAGTGTGGATGTCGGCGTAAAGCGCGGGAGCCAGAAAAATTGTAAATAGAAACAGTCTGATTTTCAATGATTTCATATTTCTCCTGGTAGTTGCCCGCGCAAAACGCGTATCGGCGTTTTTAACACAGCCCATAAATGGGCGACTACAAAAATAACAGGAACCCCTTCGGGCCTATTATTTTGTGAGTGCTATCTTGCCCCCATGTACAAACTTGTTGACAGTTTGTATTTCACACCATGTTCAAAACGGCATGAGGACTGCGATAGCGCTCACTTTGTGAGTGCTATCTTGCCGGTGACGGTGTCGCCGGCGGTGCTGGTGATCTTGTATATGTATATACCGCGGCCAACTTTCTCGCCGTCGGCGTTTGTGCCGTCCCATTGGATTTCGGCCGAAGAAGTATCGGCAAGTTTACGGATTAGCCGCCCGCTGATTGTGTAAATGCTAACCTCGCTGATATTCGCGCCTGATATCCTGAACTTCACAGGGTTTGATACCGATACCTTGCACGGGTTCGGGTATGCGTGGATGGCTTCGCTGATTGTACCGCCTGCGCCAGGCGTTGTAAACGTGTAGTCCGCGCTTTGGGTTTCATTTCCGCTTGCGTCCCGGCTTATTACACGGTAGTGGTACAGGGTGCCGGGCAGCAAATTTGCCAGCGCCCCGCTGTGCGACAGGCCCAATGAGGAATCAAGGATTGTGGATTTGTCATAATTTATTAACCGGCCGTACTCCACAAGGCTTGTTGACGGCTCATCGGTTGTCCAGGCGACGATCGCGGTGTTCGCGGTTATGTTTTGCGCTGATACCAGTGTTATTACCGGAGGTATGGTGTCCGGAGGAGCCGGCGCCAATATTACCTGCCCGTTGGAAGTTGTTGTTGAGCTTTGCAGGCCGACGTTGTTCTCCGCTTTCACGCTTACATAGTAGGTAACATTAACTGACAGCGTTAACCCGGCTGCGGTTATACTGGTTAATTGCCCGTTGTCGGTCCAACCCAGCGTGTTGCTTGCTCCCGGCCCGCTTGCCTGGGTTCCTATTGCATACCAGTACCTCGCGATGCTCGACTCGGCATCAGCTGAGGAGTCCCAGTTGGCGCTCAGCTGTGTTAAAGATGTCGATGAATCGACATCGCTACTCAAGCCGTCACGAACTACAGAAATATTTGAAGGCGCTGTCACGTCGCTTGTGTCTATTGCCACAATATATTGCCCGTTGGAATTTGCTGCCGAAATGCTGACCAAACCTATTGAATTGACTGCTTTGACGGTAAAATAGTATGTTGCGCCTGTAGCCAGCGTAAGCCCGTTTCTTGTCACGCTTAAAACATTGCCCAGCGCAGCCCACCCTGCAGTGTTAGTTCCCCCGGCAGTTGTGCCTATTGCATAGCGGTACCCCGTTACAGCTGATTCGGGGTCACTGCCTGCAGTCCAGTTTGCTGAAAGCGTGCCATTGGACATAGTTGATGAGATATCCACGCCGGTTGCCGCGCCGTCGCGCACTATTCCCGGGGCCGTGGGAGACGAAGTATCCACTACCGCTGTGCTTACCGCAACTACAAACTGACCGTTGGAATTTGCCGCAGTTGCGCTTACCAGTCCGACCCCGTTAATGGATTTCACGCTGAAATAATAGGTTGTCCCGAGAGTCAAATTCAACGCTGTTGTTGTGCTTAACACATTTCCGATTGTTGTCCAGCTTTTTGTATTAGTGCCTCCCGCAGTAGTTCCTACCGCATACAGGTACCCGGAGATACCGCTTTCAGCATCCGCGCCTACAGTCCAGTTGGCTGAAAGCTGCGTGGTAGAAACAGTAGAACTTATATCAATGCCGGCAGTAGCGCCATCCCTCACTATTCCCGGCGCGGAGGGCGAGCTGGTGTCCGTACTCCAGCCCAGTATCCCCTGTATCACGGGCACAAGGTTATCGGCTATTTTCTGGTTTCCTGAAACAGTGGGATGTCCCTGCGCGAGGTCGGCTGCTACCCAGGAAAAATCCAGCAGCGCGGCGTGTATTTTAGTGTCGCCTGCGGCGGTCTTTGAACTTACAACATTGGTTACGTATGTGCCGATCGGGTCGTTGCCCCACGGCCTCCACCAGAGGCATATCAATTCGGTATCGGGCCTTTTCGCTCTTATCCTCGCGATAAAACTTGAATATGCGGTTTCAAACTGCTGCTGCGCGATCCCGCCATCGTTCATGCCGAGATAGATAATTGTTGCATCGGGCACCCAGCTGCTGAAACTCCAGTTCTTTGTGGTCTCATACGCCAGTGTCTGGTCGTATCCTTCAAAAAGGCGGGCAGTTGCGGGAGTTGCGATGGAAGTCCCCGACCATGCAAGTATACTGCATTCCGCGTTGAAGTATCTCCCGACCATCGGGCCATAGGTGAGATAATTGTTCTCTTTCATGTACGGGTAATAGCTTTGCTCCGGGGCGGCGCCGACACCTTCATTGTCCCAGCCGCAGGTAAACGAATCTCCCAGGAATTCCAGTTTGCGGCCGGGTTTAGGCGCCGGAGCCTGGAGGGTTTTGCCCGCGTCCAGCACAAAACCCTTGAACACGCACTTTCCGGTGATCGGCTCAGTACGTTTGGTTATCAGGACTTCGTGGGATGTATCGGCAAGCCCCTGCGCGACGGTATATACTGTCTGGGTTGTGAGGCAAAAAACATACGCCGGCTGGTTGTCTATGAATACGTTGTAGTAGTTATAGGTGGAATAACTTACGTTGTTTGAAA
>MGVM01000097.1:0-2210 GCA_001800495.1 Elusimicrobia bacterium RIFOXYB2_FULL_48_7 | reverse complement strand
AATGCTAACCCCGGGCCAGTCGAATTTCGGGTTCTTGGGATCGGTAAAATTCACTCTTCCTGAATATTGTATGTTCGCATCGTCAGCGTCTATCTCCGCCGGAGTGGATGGTATCCCACCGCCTCCCGGGCCCAAAGGAAACACACCGCTGGTAGAGATAACTATGTTGTCGTAATAGCAACCCTGTGAAGGGTCATCAAAGCTGTACTTGAACGATCCGAACCAAACCTGGTTGACGGCAAAGTCGCTGTAGGAACCGGGGACAATGTCTCCCCAGGATATTCCGACAAGGCTGTAACTGTTTTCTGCGTCATAGACATTGAACTGGGCGCGGCTTCCCGGAGGCGCAAAATTCATGGTGATCCAATACCAATGGTCGGGAACGACTTCGACCGGAACACCCCAACCGCCGGTAAAATTATAGCCGTTATACGTAAAAGTGGACATTTGGTTGCTGTGGAAATGGATGATAGGAGTATTACCGGCGGGAAGATAAGCCCTGCCATAACTGCTTGTCATTTGCAGGACCGCGTATACACCGCGGCCGGAATCCTTGAGGTTAACCAGGTCGTGCGTGGACGTAGTCAGCGGAACAGTCGCGCGGTACCTGAAGAAAAAACCGACTGACAGATTCGGATACCACCTGCCTGGCAGCTGGAGCCGTACCTGGCTGTTTGACGACCAGTCAGCCCATATGCCCCTGGTTCCCGCGGCGCTGTAGGTTGTAGTACCTACATAGACCGGCGTATAAATCGGATGAGCCCCGTTTGTAGAAATAAAAAGATGCGTGCTGCTGCTCACCAGCGTTTCCCCTCCGCCCGCAGCCCCTTCCCTTATTTCCCACGTGCCGATATTCCTGTGCGTGCAGTTGGCTGCCATTGTGGAAGTCAGCAGGTCGCCGGTGCTCCCGGTTTCAAAATCTATGAAGGATTCCCCCTGGATATCGGCAAAGGATAATTGAGCGCTACACAGCAGCCCCGTAAAGAATAAAAGCGATTTTATTTTCATTATTCCCCCTGTTTCTCAAGTTTTATCGCGGTCCCGCCTTCGTGCAGTTCACTGGGCATTATTATCCTGCGGGGTTCCCAGGCGGGATTGGTAATTCTCTCGTATAACCTGTCGAATGCCGCCGCTCCCGCGGCATAACTGTCGCAGTAAAATGCCGTCATCCCGCGGAATATTTCCGTGGCGATAAGGCTGACATCTTCCGGCACCCTGATATTTTTTTCCTTGAAGGCCCTCATCGCCCCCAGGTAAAGCGAAGGCAGGTTTTTGAACACAACGGCGGTAAATGGTTCAGGCGCGGGTTTTTCCAGGAAGTTTTTCATTGCGATATACGCGTTATCTTCGCCGAATTTACCTTCGATCATAAGGCTGGGGCTGCAGGGGAGCCCGGCATCTCCCAGGGCTTTTTTATACCCTCTCAGGCCGTCCTTGTCCCAGGGGTATTTATCGAAGTGATTGCACATATACACGATTTTTCTGTGGCCCAGTTTTATAAGGTGCGCTGCGGCCAGGCAGATTGATTCGGAGTCGTCGTTGGTTATGATATCGGTTTTCTCTTCCGTTATAGAACCCTGGTAAACGTCGCCGATAAGGACGAAAGGCTTATGGGATTTTTTTATTGTCTGCAGGTGCCTGGGAGTAATGGCTCCCGCAACGATAAAACCCGCTATAGCCAGGCCCTTTTCTTCTATATTCAGTTCCTCGTCCTCATGCAGGGTCTTGAACAGCAGCCGCATTTTTTTTTCTTTCACTTTTTCATCTATGCCGTTCATTGTCCTGGGTGGATACGGGTTTTCGGCCCTTCTCTGGGCGGGGTCGGAACAAATAATAAGGTACAGCCCGGCTTGCTCCTGTATGGCTGTTGAAGAGGCTGGAGAGGAATTAATAACGATTGTCCCGAGTTTGCGCCTGCGCTGCAGGTAGCCGTCCTTTTCCAGTTTTCCCATAGCTTCATTTATAGTGATCCTGCTTACGTTGAATGTTTTTGACAGTTCCCTTTCCGGGGGTATCCTGGAACCCGTGGCGATTTCATGATTCAAGATCCTTGTTTTTATCATGTCTGCAACCTGCAAGTACAAGGATTTAGAACTTTCAAAATTTAGTTTTTCGAACTGCATTTTTGCCTCCCGAACTGCTTTGGTCTTATTGGTCTATTGGTATATTGGCTCTACTCTCTAGTATAGTTATAACACAAAAACCCAATA
>MGVM01000096.1:1911-7710 GCA_001800495.1 Elusimicrobia bacterium RIFOXYB2_FULL_48_7 | reverse complement strand
AGATGTTTTTGCTGGACCAGAAATATGAAGACGCGAAAAGCGAGCTGATGGAACTGCTTAAAATCGATTCAAATAACAACGAAGCGTTAACACTGTTGAAAAGGATACAGGCGATAGTGGATATAATGGGAGCAAAATGAAAAAATTCTTATTCGGCATTATTTTCGGGCTTAGCTGTTTCGGCGGGAGTGTGTTTTCTGCCGATGAAATGATAAACGTTTATTTAAACGCCGGGACCGAGAAATACCTGCAGGGTGATTACAGCTCTGCCGTGGATAACCTTGAAAAAGCTTACGAGCTTGACAAAAACAACGAAAAAGTCAAAGGCCTGCTGGTAAAAGTCATCGTCGACGCGGGAACCAACTATAACCTTATGCGGGATTACCAGAAAGCAGTGAAATACCTTGAAAGAGGCATCAAAATAGCGCCGGATGACGAAAAAATCAATGAACTCTACCGGGTCACAAATGAAACGCTTTCCAGGGGGAAAGTGGAAAGGGCTGTGCCAAAACCCGAACCCTTGACGCAGCCGAATGCGGGACTACAGGCCCCGGCGCTCAAACCTGAAGCCCGGAAAACCCTGGAAACGGCATCCGTGCAGCAAAAAAAAGCTGAGGAGAAAGTTAAAACTGTTGAGGTGCCAGCCGTAAGTTTCAAGCCGGCCGGGGGCGGGGCGTATAAAGCATTGTTTTTGCTGATGCTTTTCCTGGTTCTGTTTTTAATTGTATTTGCTATCGCGCAAGCCGTTAAAATTAATGCCATAAAATTACTTTTAGAACAGCAGAAAACAGCTGCAAGCGAGCAGGAAGCCCGCTTTGAAACGGAAAAAACGAAGTTTATAGGGAAAATTGAAAAAGACAAGGACATACTGCGCGGGAAAGAGCTGGAAATCGAGAAATTGTCGCTTGAGAAAAAAATGCGCGCGGAATTGGACAAAAAGCTGTCGGAAATTGCCCGGCAGAAAGAGCCGGAATTAGCCAGGGTTAAATTAGAAACAAAAAACGCGTACATGAAGACAGAGCAGCGGGACCTGGGCGAATTTGCCCGGAAAACCGATATTAATGATAATAAAAATATTTTCGTCACCCAGCCGCCGCTTGAACAGGCCAGGGACAGGATCGCGAACAGGTCAGTGAGTTTGTATGAGCAGTCGCCGGAAGCCGCGCTGGCATTCCTGAAGGAAACGGCCGCCAACCCGAATCCCGGCGTGCGTTCAAATGTTGTAAAGGCGCTGGCTGTTTTGGCAGTCCCGGAAACGCTGGAATTGCTGTTTGCCTTGAATAACGATACCAGTGAAAGTGTAAGAAGGGAAGTCATAAAAGCCATAAGGATGCTTGGAACAAAGATAAATAATGCGGAAATCCAGCTTCCTGAAAACATCAAGGCGGAAATATTCCGCCTGTTCCAGGAAGAACTGGACAAGGGCGAGTGGATATTTTAAGGAAGGATAAAATATTTTATGAATATCAAAAGAATACTCAGGGATAATTGGCAGCTGCTGGTGATCTTTTTGGGTTTGCTCAGCGTGCTCGTGATTGCGTGGCACTATGTTATATTAAGGCATAATACTGCCCTGAAAAACCAGGTTTACATTGACCTTGAAACAATGGCAAATACGAAAATCAGGTATATAACCGAGCGGCTCCATGAACAGGAAATATTTGCCGGGGCGCTCGCCAGAGACCCCGGGTTTAACGCCGTAGTGAAAGCGGCCGTGAGCCACACGCCGGCAGCCGGCTTGAAAATGGCGGGTTTAGATATCAAAAAGTTTAGTTTTACCATTGAACGAAAGGGTTACCAAATAACGGTGTTCAACCCGGAAGGAACTGTCGCAGGTGTCTATCCCGGCAATACCGCGCCCGAAGATTATTCTGAAAACAAGGAATATTTCAAGGAGGCCGCAAGAACAAACGCTCCGGTGTTCGTGGATCTCCACCGGAACGATTCGGAAGCTAGTGTTTGCCTGGGATGGATTTGCCCCCTTGGAAGCGGGAGTAAGCCCAAAACGCCGCAGGCAATGGTTTATGTAGGAATAGATGCCGCCAGGGATTTATACCCGCTTATTGAATACGGGACTGCGCTGAATAAAAGTGCGGAAACGCTTATTTTCCGCAGGGAAAAAGACAGCATATTGTATTTAAACAACGTGCGGGGAAATAAGGAAAGCGCTCTTTCCCTGAAAATCCCCCTCACCCGCAGCAGGGTTATCGCCGTGCAGGCCGTTCAAAGTGGAAACAGCACTTTCGAGGGAGTGGACTACCTGGGCAACCCTTGCGTGGCTGTCGCGCGTTCAGTGCCCGGCACGCCCTGGGTAATGGTTTCCAAGGTGAATAGCGAAGAGGTGTTCGCGCCCTTGAAAAGTTTTGACCGGGCGATGTTTGTTGTGTTTTTTGCCGGATTGGGGTTTTATAGTATCCTGGGGGTTATGTTCTGGAAGAGAAAGAACGAGATAATGCTGAAAGCGTCTAACCAGCAGCTTCAAACTGCTGTGCAAAAGGTTATTATTAACGAAGATGCGCTCAAAACAGCCAAGGAACACCTGCATAATATCATAAACGCCATAGGCGACCCTGTCTTTGTGAAAGATCATGACTCCCGGTTCACGCTTGCTAACGATGCCCTGTGCAGTATAATTGGAATGAAGCGGGAGAACATAATCGGGAAAACCCTCGGCGAATCGCTGCCCGAAGACCAGATGGAACATTTCCTGGAAGTGGATAAAATGGTGCTCAAGTCAGGCGAGGAGAATATCTGCGAAGAACTTCTCGCCGGAAGTGACGGAAAAACCCTGACCATAGTCACAAAAAAAACCCGTTACGTCAATGAACACGGTGATAAGTTCCTTGTGGGCGTGATACGCGATATTACCGAACGCAGGCAGATAGAAGCGGCAATGATGCAGGCCGATAAAATGTCAGCGATAGGCCAGCTGGCGGGCGGGGTAGCGCACGAAATAAATAATCCCCTGAGCGTTATCCTGGGTTTCGCCCAGGGCATTAACAAAAAAATACTCGAAACTGACCCCCTGTATGTACCCTTAAAGTCGATTGAGCGGGAGGCGGTCCGGTGCAAAAATTTGATAGAGAACCTGCTTACATTCTCAAGAACCTCCGAAACATCTAAAAAGAACGAAGACATCAACAGGCTGATAGAGGACGCCCTGTCTATGATAGAACCGCAGATAAAAATCAATAAAATCGTATTGGTCACGGAGCTCGGCGCCGGGCTTCCAGGTGTTTTAATGAACAGGAACCAGGTCCAGCAGGTGATAGTAAACCTTTGCAGCAACGCCATTGACGCCGTTTCCGGATGCGCGGAAGACAGGAGAATGGCCATCAAAACACGCAGTGTCAATGACAACTTTATAGAGATTTCTGTATCAGACAACGGCCCGGGAATCCCCCCGGAAACCCAGAAAAGAATATTCGAGCCGTTTTTCACTACGAAAGAGGTCGGCAAGGGCACGGGGCTGGGGCTGAGTTTGTCTTATGAAATAATTAAAAAGCACAACGGCACCATTGAAGTGGAAAGTCCAGTAAAAGACCCGTTGAATTCAATTGAAAAAAAAGGCGCTAAATTTATTGTGAGATTACCTGTAAATTAAAAGCCGCATTTTTGGCGGGTGAGGGTGGGTTATGTCAAAAGCTACAATTTTAGTTATTGACGACGAAAAAGGCATACGGGATATGCTCGGTTACACCTTACAGCAGGAAGGGTACGGGTTTATCAGCGCTGAGAACGGCCGGGAGGGCCTGAAAAAAGCGCTGGAAAACGATATTGACCTGGTAATCACTGACATAAAAATGCCGGACATGGAAGGCACGGAGGTGCTGGAGCAGGTAAAAAGAGCGAAACCGGACGTAGAGGTGATAATGGCCACCGGTTATGTGACAATAGAAACCTCCATTGAAAGTTTGCGGAAAGGCGCCTACGATTATATTTCAAAGCCGTTCAATATTGATGAGATGCTCATGACGGTAGGCAAAGCCCTGGAATACAGCCGCCTGAAAAAGACGGTAATAAAAGACGGGGAAATTCTCGGGCGCTTAAGGGAACTGGATACCATAAAGACGGAATTTTTGTCCAACGTAAGCCACGAACTGCGCACCCCGCTGATGTCCATTAAAAATTCCCTGGATTTGCTGGCAGATGAGTTTAACGGCAAGCTGAGCGAAAGCGGCAAAACCCTGTTCGGCGTCTGCGTGAGAAACTCCGTAAGGATGGGCAATCTTGTAAGCGAACTCATGGAATTTTCGAAAATGGAATCAGGCAGTTTTGAGATAAAAAAGAAAAAAATAGCATTAAAACCGGTTGTAGATGAGGTCCTGGCCGAGATGATCCCCGTGGCGGGCGCCAAAAAGATTTCTTTGCTGTCAGAATTTGAAGGGGGGATTTCCCCCGGAGAGGAAATTAACGCGGACCCGGACCGGATAAAGCAGGTACTGATAAACCTGACAGCCAATGCCGTCAAGTTCACTCCGGAAGGCGGAAAAATAACGGTAGATGTAAAACGCTTATCCTCTCCCTCGAGGGGAGAGGCGCCTCTGGCGGGTGAGGGTGGCCTCATAGAAATCTCCGTCACTGACACCGGCATCGGTATTTCCCCTGAGAACCTGGAAAAGGTGTTCCAGAAATTCTACCAGGTGAAAGCCGCCCAGTCGGAATCAATAAAAGGCATCGGGCTGGGTTTGGCAATAGCAAAAAACATAGTTGAAGCCCACGGCGGAAGGATATGGGTGGAATCGGGGCCCTTACCCATAGGCCCCGATCTGTCCTCAAATGGGTTATCGGGGTCCCTGCCCGGGACGAAATTCATTTTTACACTCCCAATTTAAAGAGGTGTATCATGCACAAAAAAAGCAGCAGCCCGTTTCCCATTGTCGGAATAGGCGCGTCAGCCGGCGGATTGGAATCCTACATGGAGTTATTCAAGCAGATGCCGGGCAACACGGGCATGGCGTTCGTGCTGGTTTCTCATCTTGACCCCGGCCACGTAAGCATGCTTTCGGAAATCATACAGCGGACAACAAAAATGCCCGTGGTAGAAGCGCGGGACCATTTGGCAATCAAGCCGAATAACGTATATGTAATACCGCCGAACCGCGATATGTCCATATTCCACGGAACTCTTCAGCTGACCTCGCCGGCGCAGCCCAAGGGCCAGCGCCTGCCCATAGATTATTTTCTGCGTTCCCTGGCGGATGAAATGGGAGAGAAAGCCGTCTGCATTATCCTTTCCGGCACCGGCACAGACGGTACCCTGGGCCTCCGGGCTGTGCACAGCGCCGGCGGAGTATCCATCGTTCAGGACCCGGCCACGGCAAAATATGAGGGAATGCCCAATAGCGCGGTGCGCAGCGGGTTTGCGACCTACGTGGCGCCCCTGGAACAGATACCTGAAAAGTTAATATCGTATGTCGGCAGGTTTTACGGGAAAAGTATACGGCCGGCTCCGGCCGCGCCCGCCGTAACAGGCGCGTTAACCAAAATAATGATGCTGGTCAGGTCTAAAACCGGCCACGATTTTTCGTTGTACAAAAAGACCACCGTCTACCGCAGGATCGAGCGCCGCATGCAGGCCCACGGCATTGAAAACATGGATTCGTACGTGAAGCACCTGCAGGACAATCCCAAAGAAGTGCATTCCCTTTTTAAGGAACTATTGATAAACGTGACCAGTTTTTTCAGGGACCCGGAAGCTTTTGCCGCGCTCAAAAAGGATATTCTTCCGATGTTGTTTTCACGCAAACCGGAGGATTACGTGTTTCGCGCCTGGGTGCCCGGGTGTTCCACCGGGGA
>MGVM01000096.1:0-1886 GCA_001800495.1 Elusimicrobia bacterium RIFOXYB2_FULL_48_7 | reverse complement strand
CTCAGGGAATACATGGATTCTATAAAACAGGATTTTGCCGTTAAAATCTACGCGACAGATATAGACGAAGACGTAATCGCCTCAGCCCGTTCAGGTGTTTATCACCCGAACATTACTGCGGATGTTTCTGCGGAGAGGCTGCGCCGGTTCTTTTCCAAAGACGATGCCGGTTACCGTATCAAAAAGGATATACGCGAAATGGTTGTCTTCGCGGTGCAAAGCGTTATAAAAGACCCGCCGTTCACAAAAGTGGACTTGCTCAGCTGCAGGAACCTGCTTATTTACCTGGAATTCGGAGTGCAGGAAAAACTTTTCCCCATGTTTCATTACGCGCTTAAACCGGGCGGCATCCTGTTATTAAGCCCTTCGGAAAGCATAGGGAAGTTCTCGGATCTTTTCAGCCCGGTCAACAGAAAATGGAAATATTTCCAGGTCAAGCCGGGTGTTTTGCCCCAGGCGATGACAACTGATCCAGTGGTGTTCAATAGAACCAGGCAAAACCATGCGAGAGGGGGTGTTCCGGAAAGAATTATAAAGGTGTTTGAACCGCCGGTGGTTATCGGCAAATCCCTGAAATCAAAAGGCGCGAAGCAGGGCAAGCCCATGCGGGCAAAAGAACTGGAGCAGCAGCTGCGGGTTATAAAAGACAGCGTCAAAACCAATATGGAAGAACAGCAGGCATTCAACGAGGAAATCAAGTCAACTAACGAAGAGTTGCAGTCAACCAATGAAGAGCTCCAGTCAACAAATGAAGAACTGGAGACTTCCAAGGAAGAACTGCAGTCGGTAAATGAAGAACTGGTAACAGTAAATTCCGAACTGAATGCAAAAATTGAACAGCTCAGCGTTGTTCAGAGCGATATGAAAAACCTGCTTGACAGCACGAACATAGGAACGATATTCCTTGACACAAAATTAACCATAAGGCGGTTTACCCGCACCGCGGCTGAGTTGTTTTTCCTGGTTCCTACTGACGTAGGCCGCAAATTAAACGACATAAAGGCAAACATAGACAGCGGTATTTTATTGACTGATGCGCAGGCTGTGCTTGAAACGCTTGTGCCTGTGGAAAAGGGCCTGGTTTCCACCAACAATATTGAATACCTTGTCCGTATCACGCCGTACCGGACGCTGGAAAATGTAATAGACGGTGTAGTGATAACTTTCGTGGATGTCAGTAAATTCAGGAAAAACGGGGATTGAGGAAACATTGAGGCCAATATGAAACAAAAGAAAACAATTTCAAAAATGAGCCGTGAAGAATTAGTGCATGAGCTGACCGTGCACCAGGTTGAGCTTGAAATGCAGAACGAGGAGCTCAGGGGCGCGCAATTGATCCTGGAAAAATCCAGGGACAACTATTCGGACCTGTATGACTTTGCGCCAGTCGGGTACTGCACTGTCGGCGGCCGCGGATTGATCCTGGAAGCGAACCTGACCCTGGCCTCAATTCTTGGGGTTGACCGCAATAAATTGGTTAACATGAAGTTCACAAAGTTTATTGCCGCAGAAGATATTGAAACGGTAAATGAATGCATGGGCAATTCCCGTGTTCAAGGGGGGAGGCACGAGTGCACGCTGAGATTAATACGCCATGACGGGCCCTTGTTCTATGCCCGGCTTGACTGTATAGTTCACGGCGATAATCCGAATGAACCCGTTATCCATATCGCGGTAACAGATATTACAGAGCGAAAAAAAGCGGAGGAAGCGCTGAGCCAGGCCGCCAGGAGCTGGCAATATACTTTTGACGCTATAAAGGACTACATACTGATTGTGGACGTGGAGCATAAAATCCTGAACATAAATGAAGCCGGTATGAAGGCGTTGAACCTGGCAACCGGGGATATTATAGGCAAGAAATGCTATCACCTACTGCACCATTC
>MGVM01000095.1 GCA_001800495.1 Elusimicrobia bacterium RIFOXYB2_FULL_48_7 | reverse complement strand
CGGGATAAGGTCCGTTTTTGTATTATCGGGAGCTTTCCTGATAGCTGCGTCCTTGTTTATTGTGAGGAAAAAAAAGGGGAATGCCTGAATCCTGCCGGGGGTGTTGCTTATTTGAAGTATTTGTCCAGCTCTTTGGTGGGAACTTTGTCGCCGATCTTCTTCTTCACTTCTTCTTCCTGTTTCTTCTTCTCGCCTTCGGTGTAATCCTCTATTTTCTTCCTGACTTCCTGTATCTTGTCCTCTATCGCCTGTTTCTGTTCATTTACCAGGTTCTGTTTCTCCGTGAACCCCTTTGTAAGCTCTTCCTTCTTTGATTCGTATTCCAGGGCAAATTTCTCTTTTTCTTTGTTGACCTGGTTGTTCAGTTCCTCGTTTATTTTCGCCTTGTATTCAGCCACCTTTTTCTCGTAAGCTGCCTTCAGCTTCTCCGAGACCATGTCGTCCAGGTTCGAATCAAGCTCTGTCTGCAGGGAGTCCGACTTTCCGTACATCCTGGCCTCGACTGTAATGCTGTTTATGCTGTCAAACACTTCGCCGAGCATATTGTTAATCTCGGAATTGCCCTTATTTTTGGCAAATTTCACATTTTTTATCTCGATCAGCATCCTGCAGTCCAGTTCTTCTTCTCTCAGGGTAAAGCTGGAAATAAGGACCATTGTGCCCGACTTGATATCCGGGATATAGTCGTTTTTGGGAATGCCCAGCGAGCTTACTTCCATGTTGTCCGCTTTTATAGAAATGGAATCAACCGGTATGTCGCCCGTATGGTCGAAAAGGCCGTCAATTAAATAGGTGTTTTTCCCGTTTTTGCCTGTAATGTTGAGCCTGGCAGGCCTGCCGTACGCCATCTGGTCGGAGCAAAGGTCGACAAGCGTTCCTTCCAGGTCAAGTTCTTCCGATTTTCCCGAAATCCCGATGTGTTTTATCAGGAGGCCGGGCAGGACTTCACTTTTATAGAAGACAACATCATACCCTTTTTCCCTGGGGAACAGGTCCTTCGCCTGGTTTTTCTTCTTGGGCGGTGAATACTTCCTTACCAGGTAAAGGTAATACATGCCCTTGTTGACCCGGTTCATCCAGATGGGGCCGAATACCGCGCGGGCTATACCGCCCTTGTCTATTTTGCCTATATTGACCATCGCCATCAGGTTGTCGCGGTCTTTTTTCACAAGATCGTCTATCTGCCCGATAACCGCCCCTTTTTCCTTAAGCTCCTTCGATATCCCGTCCTTGGACGCGTTTATCTTTGAGAGCGTTTCGTCCAGAAGCTGTTTTTCCTTGTTCAAACTGTCTATTTTTTCCTTGGCCGGCTGCACGTCCTGGACTGTCTTTATTTTTATCTTTGAAACCTCTTTTATAAGCAGGTTGGTCGATTCCACCCTTTCTTCCGGCTTGATCCCCTCCAGCTGTGTTTTGTACTTCTGGAATTTTTCGGCGCTGTCCTTTGACAGGGAATCCAGTTTCTTCTTTGATTCCAGGTCGTACCCGGAAACAAGTTTTTTCGCGTCAAAGGACTTTACGCTGTCGCCCAGGCCGTCCGTCCCCTTTGCTATGGGCATGGAGCTTGCTTCCTGGTCCATCTTTGCCTTGAGCGAGTCGAACAGCTTTGACGTTATACCGTCCTTCTTTTCGGCTTTTTGCTTTTTTTCGATCTTTTTGATTTTTTTCGGAGGCAGTTCGCCGGAAGTCTTCCTTTCCGTGCCAAAGCGGATGTTCTCTATGCTCATGTCGTCGATTATCACTTTCTTGGATAAAAGGGGAAGGAACTTCATGCCGAACCGGATGCTGTCCACCTCAATGGCATTCTTGAAAAAATTGCCTTTGTCGGCTATTTGAAGGCCCTGAATATCAATGGAGGGCGATATGATGCCGGTCTTCAGCTTCCTTATTTCCACCTTCGCGCCGAAGATCGCTTCGCCGCTTGATATGAAGATATTCTTGATTATGGAATCCATGAAGAAAACGCAGAAAACAACCGTCAGGGTGGTCAGGACAGCCAGGGGTATTACCGCTTTCCAGCGAATTATTTTCATTGGTTATGGGATGTAGGCAGAAAAGATTTTATATATAGGCGACAGTTTGAATAATTTCATGATTTTCCACTGCGCGACTTTCGAGGCAAGCTTCGACCTGTAATACACTATGAATTTTATAGTTAAAACGGCAATGGGCACAAAAAGGACGAGGGACAGGACCAGGCTTCCCAGTACCACTGTGTTGTTGAACCGTGTCAAGGGAACAATAGGCATATTGTAAAGGTTGGTCCAGAACGGGTTGAGAAAATCCATTTTTACAAGAAGCAGCTTCCCGATCAGGTTGGCAATGGGGTCGGTAAAGTGGCCGATAATGGAAAAAACAGCGACGGCAAGCAAGGCAGAGGAGATGTTTACGTTCAGTAATATTATCAGTATGAAAACCACCAGGTTATGCAGGGCCAGGAAGGGGGTTAAGCCGATTATTGAGCCGAGCGCTACGCCGTAGCCGATCTCGAAAGGAGAAATGTTCGAGTTAAGGATTGTCAGTATTTTTCTTACAAGTTTTATCCAGAGCATATTTTACCCGTCAGAAATAAATCTTATTTACTGGGAAATTATAATACTTTTAAGAAATATTGTCAAGGCAGCGGGCTAAGTTTGCGGGCTAAGTTACGCTGTCAGCTTGAGGTCAAACTGGCAAAAAAACTCCGCTTGAATATTTGTAATGATATGTCCATTAACCGAGATACATATTCCATCAATTCCCTTGTTTTTGCCAATACTAACCTCATTTAAATCATTATCGTCGAAAAAAGATAATTCATTTTTCAAGATTGAATAATGACAGAATTTTTCAAAATTAATATCTTTTTCAATTTTGTCTAAATCAAACTCTTCGACAAATTTATTTAAGTAACCCTCAATAATAATATTCAATTATCCACCTCTTTTAAATGGAATATTATTTCTGAATAAGCACCTTTATCCTTTTCCGTACGATTCAGGACAGGTCTCCTAAATTGATTAATTATTTTCATTCCAGACTTCTCCGCTATTCTAGGGTAAAGGTTAAATTTATCATTTGCAACGAGAAAAACATTATAATCGTTACGCATAAACTTTTTGCAGTTACTCAAAACATCCGAAATACCACTAACATAAGATTCTTGAGCCTCTCTACCCTGTCCTTTAAATAAAGGACCTATTTCCAGCTTGTCCTTCCTGTCTAGTTTAAATAAATCATAAGCATAGGCATGCTGTTCGTGGTAGTCAATCAACCCAACATAGGGTGGACTTGAAAAAATACCCGAGATCTTTTTATTTTTCAAAATCTCAGAATATTCTAGATTCCTTTTCTCTGTAGCTGCAAAAATATCAATATTTCTTGAATCACCAGTTAAACAAAATTGGAAAGTATTTGTTTTCAATTCTTTAAATTCAATCAAACGCTGAATTGTATCTTGCGAATATCTTTCCCACCAATTTAAAATAGAGAAAAGAGGCTTGCATATTTTCGAGTGTTTCTGGCAATAATATGTTGTTGTAACTGGAGTTTTTAATGTGGCTAAATCAGAGTGAGTTGTTGCCCTGCAAGAACGAATCGACTCAGGATTATCATTATTATCTCTTTTGTTTTTTTATTCTTTATTTCCTCTACCATATTATAAACATATTTAATTTCTTTCCTGATGTCATCTAAACACCAGGTTCCCAAAAATCCATTGCCACTTGTTTTACTTTTTACACTAACAGCATGCTTCTTTATAAGATTATCAAAAATAGGTAAAAATTGCTCTTCCTTCAGTTTCGAATATTTAGCTTCGTTTATTTCACCTTTATAGACTTTTCTTCTAAATTCGGGCGCGGGAAAGTATTTATTATTAAATTGATATAGAGATTCTAATAGATCTTTTTCGAATTTGTAAACATTGGAAGAATAAACATATTTTTGCAGTTTTTCGGTAATTATTGAGATTTCCTTATTTAAATCGCTAAAGTTGTAATCCTGAATTTTCGCATTACTTATTAACGAGTTGAATTCTGAAATGTCTATACCTATTGCATGCAGGCCAGACTCATTCGCTTGCACTAAGGCGGTTCCGCTACCACAAAAAGGATCAAGAATAATATCACCATTTTTAAAATATATTTTTTTCTTGAATTCATCGATATGATCATCAATAAAATATTGCACTAGGTGTGGAATGAATTTACCTTTGTAGGGGTGTAACCGGTGGACATGCTTTGTTGTTTCTGCTTCCTTTATGGAATCAAAGGATAAATGCCAGTTTAAATCATTTCCCAAACTATCTTTCCAGGAAATTTCTCTTTGTCCATAGAAAGAACTGTAATACTTTATCAATTCAGACTTGTTTATTAAGGTTTCACCATTGTCACCTATTTTTTTTACTCGTCCGTATTGAATGAGATACGAAATGTTCGATGGGGTAATATTTTTCTTAAAGAAATCCGTTGCCCATTCGCTTGCTTGCTTAATTGTAACTAGTTGATTGTCTAATGCCATTTTGACTCCCCTATACTGGTATTTTATTAAAAAGAATTTTTATTATCAAACTATATTTAATCATTTATTTTCACAATATTTCTTACAACACCTTGAATACGAAAATCCTTTGAAACGATAATTGGTTTATGCTTTTCGTCTTTTGATTTCGGCAATAACACGATACAATCAGCCTGTGGTCTAAATATTTTTACTGTTGCTTCGTCATTAATAAGCGCAAGAACTTTTTCCCCAGGATTAGCTCTTGGTTGGCTTTCTATTAATAATAAATCATTATCATCTATTCCAGCATCATTCATACTCGTTCCCTGAGCACGTAAGAAGAAATAACTTTCT
This sequence comes from Elusimicrobia bacterium RIFOXYB2_FULL_48_7, assembly GCA_001800495.1. GTDB lineage: Bacteria > Elusimicrobiota > Endomicrobiia > CG1-02-37-114 > XYA2-FULL-39-19 > OXYB2-FULL-48-7. Next base: position 5,990 of record MGVM01000095.1, on the reverse strand, counting down.
GGCTTATTTTTAACAAGACTTTTTGATATAGAGACATAACCTTCTATGTTTTCTTCTGCTAAAAGCGGAGTTCCGCAAGCTACACCACCCAACAAGGCAACATTTACCAAATCTGTTTCTTTTTTCTCAAGAGCACTAATGCTTTTAATCCCACAATCTTTTTCAATATTCAAATATTTCTTTTTTTCAAGAACTCTTATGTACTGTTGAATTGAATTTACCGAAGGATAGCCCAACTCATCAGATAATTCCTTATAACTTGGCATCCGATTATTTACCCGCTGAAATTCTTTAATTGCATTAAATACTTTTTGTTGTTTTGGTGTCAAATGTGTTTTCATACATACATAGCATACATAATATATGTATGGCTGTCAAGAGGCATTTTGGGAAGTGCTGCCGCGTCGTGTTGAATCACCGTGTCGTGTTGAATCATTGATAATTCGGCGAAATTTTCATATTATCTGGCATATGGTTCAAAAGGAAAAAGGAAAAATGCAGCCGGAAAAAAAGATATTCGGTTTTCCAAAGAACATCTTCTATATGGGCCTGGTAAGTTTCTTTACCGACATGAGCAGCGAGATGATCTACCCGCTGCTGCCGGTGTTTTTAACGGGCGTGTTAAAAGCCCCGATGTCGTTTGTCGGGCTTGTTGAAGGAGTGGCGGAAAGCACGGCAAGCATAATGAAACTTGTGGCCGGCTGGCTTTCTGACAAGTTCAATAAGAGGAAGGTTTTTGTTTCCTCCGGCTACACACTCTCATCCGTTATCAGGCCGATGGTGGCTTTCGCGGCCTACCCGTGGCATGTCCTTTTTGTCCGCTTCGCCGACAGGATGGGCAAGGGCATCCGCACGGCCCCGCGGGACGCCCTGATAGCCGATACCTGCGACCCGCAGGAGAAGGGGAAGGCGTTCGGGTTTCACCGTGCCATGGACCACGCAGGCGCGATAGCCGGCCCCGCCATTGCCGCGGTTTTACTGGCGTATTCTTTCGGTTACAGGCAGGTTTTCGCGCTGGCTTTCATACCTGCCGTTATCGCGGTGTTTATCGTCATTTTCCTGGTAAAGGACAAAAACCCTGACGACTTCGGCACCTGTGCGCCCCCTCCGGGATCCCAGGGGACCCGCGTCAAGCTCGGTTTCAATATTTTCGACAAAAACTTCAAGAAATATTTAGCGATAGTGCTTCTATTTACACTGGGCAATTCATCCGACGCTTTCCTGCTTTTGCGTGCGAAGGACGAGGGCATCGCCGTGGCGGTGCTTCCCATGCTCTGGATACTGCTTCACGTGGTAAAAATGCTCAGTTCCACCCCGGGCGGCGCGCTGTCCGATAAAATCGGCAGAAAAAAGGTCATAGCGGCGGGGTGGGTTATATATTTCCTGGTTTACCTGGGTTTTGCGCTTGCGAAGGCCCCGGCCCACATTTGGGTTCTCTTCGCGGTATACGGTTTCTTCTTCGGGCTGACCGAGTCCGCGGAAAAGGCGTTTGTCGCCGACCTGGTTAAAAGCGAAGCCCGCGGGTCGGCGTACGGCACCTATAATTTCGCCATCGGGATAGGGGCATTGCCCGCAAGCCTGCTGATGGGCGTATTGTGGCAGAAGTTCGGTGTTGTTACCGCGTTTTCATTCGGCGCCGCCATGGCGCTGGTTTCCGCGCTGCTTTTGACGGTGTTCGTTAAAGAAGGTAACGTCAGTTAAGAGGGAGGCATCGAATGGCTTTGAAACAGAGAGTGATAGAGATCCTTGACAACCTGAAGGAAAACGACAAACCAGCCAGGATATTTTCCGCATTCATAAGCACCGTGATATTTCTCAACGTCATAGCCATAATCCTTGAATCCGAACGCACGTTCGCGGTAAGGTTTGAGTCTTATTTCAAGTTATTCGAAGTGGCCTGCGTGGCGATATTCACGATTGAATATATATTAAGGATGTGGAGCTGCACGGCGATTGAGAAGTTTTCACACCCGTTTTACGGCAGAATACGTTACGCCATGCAGTTTTACCCCATTGTTGACCTGGTATCCATACTTCCTTTTTACCTTCCTTTTTTGTTAAAAGTTGACCTTCGTTTTATAAGGGTGATGAGGTTATTCAGGATGTTCCGGATACTCAAGCTTGCCAGGTATTCCAATTCCCTGCAGATGATGGGCAGGGTCTTTAAAAGCAGGAAAGAGCAGATCCTTCTTACAAGTTTCATGCTTTTCATAGTCATAATAATGGCTTCCTGCGTAATATACCTGGTTGAATACAGGGCGCAGCCTGACAGGTTTTCAAGCATACCTGCAACAATGTGGTGGACCATCGCTACCATTACGACGATCGGGTACGGAGACCTGTACCCTGTCACGGCTTTGGGGAAGTTCTTGGGAAGTATCATAGCCCTGATAGGGATAGGGATGTTCGCTGTCCCTACCGCGATAATCGGTTCCGGTTTCATGGAAGAAATGCAGAGAGAAAAGAAGGCCCATAAAACATGCCCTCACTGCGGAAAGGAACTTGACGCTTAATTGAGCATTTTTGCGGGTTTGCTGAATATTCAATAATATGTCCCGCCGCAACATAGCAAAAATCAAGCGTTTTCACGCTTTTTTTAGGTAACACACTATTTTTTTTTGCTATAATCTGTCTATGGAAATTAGTACCAATAAAAGTTCAGATAAATTGTATGCCTCGTTATTCGCAATATTTTTGGTTGCGATGGCCGTCTTTAAATTAACTTATATCGGCCGGCTGAACCTGTGTTTTGACGAGGCCTATTACTGGGGCTGGGCGCAGAGATTAGCGGTTAATTACCACGATCAGCCCGGCATGGTCGCCTGGTGGATAAAGTTTTTTACGTCAATTCTTGGCAATTCGGAATTTGCTGTCCGGTTTGGTGCCGTTGTTTCGTCCTCCCTAACAAGCATAGCCCTGTTTTTGCTGGCAAAAATACTTACAAAAAGCTCAAAAATCGCATTCTTGACAATAGCTACCCTGCACATAACCCCCCTGGGTACAGCGGGATCTATTCTAATGATGCACGATACTGTAACTATATTGTTCTGGGTGCTTGCTATATTGTTTTTCTCGAAATTTATTTTAACACAAAAACCCTTTTGGCTGTATCTTTGGGCAACAGCTTCCGCTTTAGCCGTGTACGGAAAAGTGAGCAGTTTTTTGATGTTTTTTTGCGTGTTTGTATTTCTCCTCCTTTCGAAAAACAACAGAAAATGGTTCTTTAACAAGCATTCCTATTTAAGCCTGTTATTGTTCTTTTTTATTTTAGGCCCTCACTTAATCTGGAACTTGAGGCATAATTTTGAAACTTATCGGCATGTTTTTGGTTTGGGAACCACCGGTGTGCCCAGCTATTCAAGTAGTTCTTTTTTTGATTTCCTGGGAGGCCAGCTGGTATTCACTTCTCCGGTATTGTTTGTTTTGATCATAATGGCCCTGATTTATTTCGGATTCACAAAAAGAAAAGAACTGACTGACCAGGCCCTTCTCCTGATATCTTTTACGGCGCCTATTTTGCTGATTTTTTTCTTTCTTAGTTTATGGTCAAAAACTGAAGCCAACTGGACCAATATCGCTTATCCGCCGGCCCTGGTCATGGTTTTTTACTATATCGATAAAATCAGGTGGAAAAATTTGACAAAAACCATAGTTTTATCCTTCGGGCTTTTACTGGCTATAATCCCAACGATTGTTATTCTCTTTCCTTCAATAATCGAAACAGTTGGAATAGAAGTGAAACCGCAGGACGATAGGTCAAATGAAGTTTACGGCTGGGACACCTTTGGCAATGAATTGAGCGAAATCCTGGAAACCCAGCCCGAAAATACTTTTGTTTTCAGCTACAATTACCAGATACCGGCGATACTTGGGTTTTATTTGAAGGGGCACCCCCGGACTTACTGTTTACCCAACGACTGGCGCAGGCGCAACCAGTATGATATTTGGGGCGGTTGGGAAAATTTAAAAGGCAGGAACGGGCTGTATGTTTACCATACTCCGGCAGGCGAAGAAATAATGCATTTCATAACAAAGGCTTTTAAGTCAGTTGAACCTTATAAAAAGATTGAAACCATCAGAGGAAACACGGTAATCCGGACCGTAACCATAATCCAGTGCAAGGATTTCCTCGGCACCGATAAAACCACTCAACCGCAGGGCTATTAAAACTACCCTATTGCAACATAGCAAAAATCAAGCGTTTTCACAGTTTTTTTAGGTATTGATAATAGCGGGTAACCTCATGGAAAAAACGCTTAAACTTCTTTTCAACATTGAAGCTGACGAGATAAAACCGGTACTGCTGTCCTTCCTGCTGGCCTTTTTCTGGGGCGTTTCCCAGATGTTCAGCTACACCTCCGCCAACACCATCTTCCTTGACAGGTACGGTGCGGAATTCCTGGCGTATTCCTTCATATTCAACGCCGTTCTTATTCCCCTGACGGGCCTGGCGATAATGAAAATATCGGAAAAGGTGTCGTTCCTGAAATACATTACAGGGACTATCGCTTTTTTCTGCGTGTCGCTGGTTTCATTCAGGTTTTTGCTCTCCGTTGAAGGCATCAGGTGGCCGGCCATGGTTTACCTGCTCTGGCTTGACGTTGAAGGCGTGCTGTCGGGCGTGCTTTTCTACAATATCCTCAACAAGCTCTTCAATATAAGGCAGTCTAAACGCGTTTTCGGCCCGGCGAACCTCGGGACAGACGTGGCGTTCATGATAACGGGTTTTATTATTCCGTTCATCGTGACGTTTACCGGGGCGTTGAACCTGACCCAGTTTGCTGCAGGGTTTGATTTCCTGTCAATATTTGTTTTTATCTGGATCTATATTTCCTTCCGGGACAAGATGAAGTCAGCGGATACCGGCCAGGAAGCCGAAAATCCGGAAGAGGAACCTGACGCGGGCAAAACCACGCTTAAATCCCTGTTTAAAAACAGGTTTATCCTGGGCATCTTGTCGCTTTCATCGCTTGCGGCGGTGGCCGCCTGCTTCGTGGAAAATGCGTACCTGGCCCAGGCAGAGAGCTACATTACCGATGAAGCCAAGCTGGCTTCCTTCCTGGGTTTGTTTTATTCAATTTCCTCCATAGCGGTAATACTGGTCAAGGGCCTTATCGCCACGCGGTTCATGAAAGTATTCGGCATGCTGGCCAGCCTCGTTGTCACCCCGGTACTCATAGGCCTAGCCGCGCTGGTTTTTGTATTGTCATCGAAAATGTCTTTTCCGGCGCTGTGGGTGTTCATATTAGCGGTTTCCGTGAAACTAGTCCAGGATGTGATGGCTTCAACCATCTACAGTTCAACCTATTTCAATTTGCTCCAGTCGCTTTCGTCAAAAATAAAGGACAGGGTGACAAACCTGTCTGAAACCGTCGTTTCAAACATAATTACAGGCATAGCCGGCGCTGTATTGCTGGTGATGACCCAGGTATTCCACGCGGGCGCCGCCGGAATCTGCCTGGCCCTGCTGGCCGTGGTGGTTTTGTGGGTCCTGCTGAGTTTTTTCCTTGGAAAACAATACAGGAAAAATCTGGGCGAGATGCTGAATAACAAGGTCCTGCCGGGAGCGGAATTGCAGATAAACGACAGCAATATAACAAACGCCCTTGTCGGCAGCCTGAACAGCAAATTTTCAAAAGAAGTGGTTTACGGAATGGATATGCTGGATAAAGCCAACTTCCCCGAATTAAAGAAAATGATGCCCGCCCTGGCCGCCAGCCAGGACCCGGCCGTGAGAGGCAGGGCCGCGGAATATTATGAAAAAAAGGGAATAAAGGAAGACACCGCTTTTTTGATCGAGCGGCTCGGAAATGAAACGGACCCGGCGAACACGGCGTGCTGGCTGAGGGCCCTGGCCGCCGCCAGCGAGTGCGGGTCAACGGAACTTATAGAGCCCTACCTGAAGCACGCGGACCCGGAGATTTCGACGGGCGCCTACACCGCGCTCATAAGGCATTGCGGGATGGAGGGAATACTCATTGCCGGCAGCG
>MGVM01000094.1:6964-8062 GCA_001800495.1 Elusimicrobia bacterium RIFOXYB2_FULL_48_7 | reverse complement strand
TTGTGTCCCAGTTTGCGCTTAATGTAACGCTTGAATAAGTGAATACCCAGTCAAAGGCTCCTGTCCCGTCCCTGACAGCCGCCGGTGCTGATGGGGGCGTCGGGTCGGGCGCAACGTACTGGCCGTTGGAATTCGTTACCGCGCTTTCCGCTCCTACTCCGTTCTCCGCCTTTACTGCAAAATAGTATGTTGTTCCCACCGTTAGCGTCAGCGAGCCCCTGTTCACATAGGTGCTTGCCCAAAGGCTTGTCCATGGCGTAAAATCTGAGGTGCCGGCCGAAGTGCCTATGGCGTACCAATACCTGCCAATTCCTGATTCGGGGTCGATGCTTGGGTTCCAGTTCGCGCTGAGCGTGGTTGTTGAGTAGGTCAGGTTCGCGTCTGTCATGCCCGTGCCGTCGCGAAGTGCCGTTATATTAGCAGGCGGGCTGGTGTCAACGGCAATATACATGCCGTCGGAATTTGTTACAGGGCTTTCAAGCCCGAACGGGTTTTGGGCCTTCACCGTGAAGTAATATGTTACCCCTCCGGTAAGCGACAGGGGTTGGTGAGTCACATAGGTTGAAATGCCGTTGTCTGTCCAGCCCACGAAGTTCGTGCCGCCAAGCGTTGTTGAACTTATAGCATACCAGTACTTTGAAACACCTGTCTCGGCATCCGATGCGAAATCCCAATTGGCTGACAATCCCCTGGTTGAGTACGCGAATGACCAGTCGCTTGTACCGGTGCCGTCGCGCACAACCGCAGGCGCGCTGGGAGGCGTGTAATCCTGGGCGACATACTGGCCGTTGGAACTGGTTGTGGAACTTACCAGCCCGATGCTGTTCTGCGCGTAAACATTGAAATAGTACGTTGTGTTGAACAAAAGCGATAACCCTGCGCGGGTTACACTGGTTGAAGCCCACACGTTGGCCGGTGCTGCCGCGTCAGTCGCGCCCGGTGAGGTGCCTATGGAATACCAGTATTTGGAAATTCCGGATTCGGTATCGATTGAAACGTTCCAATTGGCACTGAGCGTTGTTGTAGAATAGGCAAAGCCTATGTCCGTACCCGCGATAGCGCCATCACGCACGGCTGCAATGTCAGACGGTGGGGTGT
>MGVM01000094.1:0-6942 GCA_001800495.1 Elusimicrobia bacterium RIFOXYB2_FULL_48_7 | reverse complement strand
GTCAGAGGTGGTGATGTCGCTCAAGAGGTTTATGCCGTTCATTGAAAGCACTGAAGAATAGTATGTTGTGCCTACGGACAATGGCATGAGATTTGTGATCGTTACGCTGGTTGAAAGGCCTACTGACTGCCAGCCGAAGGATGTGGCCGTGCCTCCGGGAAATGTACCGATGGCAATGTAGTAAGCGCTTATGCCTGTTTCGGGATCCGAACAGGCGTCCCAGTTGGCGGACAAAGCATGGGTTGAATAGGTGAAGCTCCAGTTCGCGGACGGATTTGTCCCGTCGCGGACAATTGCTGGCGCAGTGGGCGAACTGGCATCAACCACTTCGCCCCAGAACAACGGCGACTGCATCGGGTGAGGGTAGGTATAAGGAGTATAAACCAGGCCCTTTGATTCCGCGTCCGCCTGATCCGTGCATACGTAATAATCCCTGTTAGCGCCGATGTGCGTACCGTGGCAATTGACGCGGACAACAACACCGAGCGGGCTTCCACCGATAGTATTGTTCCATATATATATGGGCGCCGAGCTTTGCAGCCCGTCCCCGTCCGGGTCGGTACCCCATCCGGGCTGGTCCATGCACGGCCATCCGTTTGTTATTACAAAACTATCCCCGTTGTTCCAGTTTCTGCGGATCCCGCCATGAGGTGGTTTTTCGGTAATCTGGATTTGATCCCCAACCTGGAAGTTATTCCTGGTGCCGCCGGTTAAAGTTGCAGTGATATGGCTGCTGTCGCTCATCGCTGTGATCAAACCGTAGCTGTTGTCGGTTAGATTGTAAACATAAAAGAGGTTTGTCAGGGCATAGACATACCATTGCCTGTTGTGATCCGCTGAATACATCGTCTGGCCGCTCACTGATGTTACAGTACCAGAAGAGTAGACGGTATATCCCAGGGCAAATCCATTTGCGCAGGTTACCGTATCTGCAGTGTTGGAGGTAATTATACCCGCGCTGTCGTCTGTTATATTGCGGACGGCATAGCCCGCCCACTGGTTTGTCGTCCAAGTTTTGCCTGCGCAGGTTAGAATCTGCACTCCGTCGCTTCCGGTATGAGTACCGGTAGCTGTCGCGTCATAAGGCCGGTTGCCATCGAAGGCGTTCGTTCCGTTACAAATCCCATAGGGCATATAATCGCTGCAGCTCCTGTGAGCGTCTATCTCGAAAGCATTTTGGCTATAGTTTGCTTTTGTGATCGTATTGTCGAACACTACACCGGTGCCGCCGGTCATACTGAAAGGAGCCAGTAATACCGGAATCCCGCTAGGATCCCAGATATTACTATATATTTCAGCGCTTAATGAACCTCTGCGGCCGGTCAAAACACCCGCGCAGTATACTTCGATTTCCGTGTTATGGATAAAATTATACCGGACCACCAGCTGGGTCCCTCCTGAATCAGCTATCCAGGGCCTGTTCCCGCTGTGCGCTCCGGTGTCGCCGTAGAATACGTAATTGTCCTCAAAAAAAATCGCGTTTGAGGTCCCAAGCTGGAGAGGCTGGGTGTAAACGGAATTACCCGGCCCGTAAGGAAAGTCCAGCTGCACGTTGCCGGTGCCCGGGTAATTTACCGCCCAATACGTGCAGTGGTCTATCAGCGCGCACCGGTTGTCAAAAGCGGCCAAGACACCGCCTAAATTCACGAACCTGCAATGGTCTATCCGCCAGTTTTGGCCGGTGATGCTGAACGGGGTACTGGAATGCGTGTAATTAACCCCGTCATAACCCTGGATCGTCATGTGGCACACGCGGAATTTCTGGCCGGCAGGCACAGTTACCTGAAACGGAGTGCCGTTATTGGCGTTTGTGCTATAGTTCCAGGTATCGTCAATTATTACAGTCTGATCCATCCCGGCGCCCTTCAGGGTAATTCCCTTGGTGATGCCTCCGGGTATATAACTATTCCATACGGCTGTTCCCGCGGGAATCATAACCGTGTCACCGTCGCTGGATGCTTCTATGGCTCTCCTTACGGCGCCGATATCCACTGAAGTAGAAATGTGGACATCAGCGTAAAGCGCGGATGCGAGCAACAAAATAATGGGCCCGATAGGGGTCCTAATTATTTTCATTGTTTTCGGCCTCCGGCTTTCAGGGCTTTGGTTGTGTTTCCTTCATACAATCTATAAGGGATCCGGGCCCGTTTCGGTTTCCACCCGGGCGCAGATGCGGTTAATTTTTCATAAAGAAGCTCCGCCGTGGCATTGCCCAGCTCTTTCAGGTCATATTCAACCCTGGTAATATCCGCCGGGGCGTAATCGCACACTATCACGCTGGCATTTTCCGGGACTTTTATATTATTTTCCATCAGGGCTTTCATTACTCCGCGGTACATGTTGCTAGTCATGCAGATAATACCTGTAAATTTTACCTGTTTATCCAGGAAATCCGCCATGGCTTTGTGAACGCCGGGCTCGTCCAGTCCTTCCAGTTCCATAACCAGCTTACCGTCATATCCTATGTCCGCCTGCGCGAGAGCTTCCCTGTATGCCCTGAACATATCGATTTCCCAGGAAAACCTTTCGGTAGACCGGCAAATATAGAGGATCCTTTTATGCCCTAGTTTAACCAGGTGTTTCGCGGCAAGGCTGATCCTTTGGAAGTCATCGCTTCCCGCGACATCAAGGGCGGGAGGTGCTTTTTCTTTCTCGTACGGGTCTCCGGAGAGCACGAAGGGGATTTTGGTCTCCTGGACAGCCCTGATCGTTTTGGAAGTTACCAGGCCTGTCAGGATCAGACCGGAAACATTTTCCTTTAAGCCCCCGAGGTCCAGTTTATCTTCATCCATGACCCGGTATATCAGGTTCAGGTTTTTCTCCCTGATTTTTTCTTCTATCGCGCCGGTGATGGTATGATGGACCATGGTGTTGTAATTGTCGTCAATGTTTGATTCCCTGCGGTAAATGTAAACAACAAGGTTTTTTCTTTTCAGGTCGATACTTTTGTTCGCCTGGGTGCTGATAACAACCGTGCCGATCTTATATCTTCTGGTTAAATAACCTTTATCAACCAGTTTTGACAATGCTTTCCTTACTGTAGGCAGGCTGACTTTAAGGTTCTTGCACAATTCCCTTTCTGTAGGGAATTTACTTCCCACGGTTGTTTCCTTTATTCTTCTCTCAAGTATCTCGGTTACCTGATTATACAAGAGGCCATGTTTATTGCTGTCAACTGCTCCGAAATTCATTGAAATCTCCTATGCATACATTGCTTATATTGCTCACATTGCTAATATAGTATACACCGGGTTTCCTGATTTGTCAAGGGTTTTTTTGAGCAGGGTGCGAAATCCAAACTGTCAACAAGTTTGGGTGATAAGGTTATCTGGTAAGGGCTATCTTGCCGGTTACGGGACCGGCGTTGTTGCTGGTGAGCTTGTAAATGTAGATGCCGCGGCCTGCTTTCTGCCCGGCAGTGTTGGTGCCATCCCAGGTGATTTCTTCCGCGCCTGATACAACTGAAAACCGCTTTATCAGCCGCCCGCTGACGGTGTAAATTGCGGCTTCGCCGCTTGCGGTGCCGCCTGGCAGCCGGAACTTTACGGGATTGGCGGCGCTGATAGTTTTGCAGGGATTTGGGTATGCGTGAACTGAATCCGGTACTGGCGCTGTCGGCACCCGAGGCGGCGTGGGCGGATCAGGCGGGCCCGGTATCACTGCCGGCGTTGACCCTGGCACCGTGTAAAGCAAGGTATCTGAAATTTTGACGTTATCAAAATAAATATCCCCGGTAAAATTATTTGAGCCTATCGAAGTTGCGCCCAGGTATATTTTTCCCACATTCGCGTTGGGTGTCTGTCTGCGCAGGGCAGAGAGGACTTTCACCTGGTCAACCCACATTTCAAGGCCGCCGGTTTTATTATTGTCGGCTTTAACGTGCAGGTCAATAGTATGCCAGGTTCCCGTGGATATGGGCAGGTACCCGTAATATTGGCCCGGCCAGGCCGGCATGCATTGCCAGCTGGAAACATTTTCTATGAAACACACGTACAGGTTTATCCCCGTGTCCGTATTCCCCAGGTATACCGTAGCTACCAAATTCCCCAGGGCGTCTTCAAGCCGCATCATACTGAAAACTTTCGCGTTCCAGGCATTGCCGTCGCCTCCCATGTTAAGCAGCCGGGGCATATCCAGCGCGGCGATATTTAAATTGAACCTTATGAAAACATTGCCCGTGGGAGTGATATCTTTTGTTATCACAGCGGCACTGTTGTCCTGTAAATGGCATTTGACGCCGAAATTTCCTTCATAAGCGGCCAGCGCGGAGACGGCAATAGTATTACTCCCGGTTATTGATGGCACAGACCAGCTGCCCAGGCTGCCGGACTCAAAATCATCGCCTAAAGAAATGTACCCGGGCACAGACTCGACACATTGCCCGTTTGAACACACAGGAGAGGATTCATTACCTGCGCCGTCCGCGGCTTTCACGGTCACGTAATAGGTCACTCCGCGGCTGAGGGCAAGGTTTGTCCGGGTGGTAGTGAAATAAGTAAAAGTGCTGTTGTCGATCCAGTCAAAAATCTCGCTGCCGCCTGTGGTCACGCCGACCTTGTACCAGTATTTCGCAATGCCGGAGCCTGCATCGCTGCTTTGCGCCCAGTTGGCCGATATTTGCGTGGTAATCGTGGTTACATTTATGTCCCCGAAGGGTCCGGTACCGTCACGCACAACAACCGGGGCGCCCGGCGCTGTTGTGTCCATGGAAGAACATGATTCAAGCCGTATTTCTCCCCAGTTAGGGACTGCTTCAAACATGACCGTTGCAGATGAAGCCCAATGATCCACGGGATATATCTTTTGGGCGTCTAAAGCGCTTTGCCCGGCCTTGCAGTAATTCCATGCCGCGGGAACTTCTGTTATGTAAGTGAGAGGGTACCTGAATAAATCAGCGTCCAGGGTTGAGGTTGAATTTATCCTGATGAAACTTGCCGTTGATTCTATTTCATAAACTGAAGAAGAAACGCGTTCCTGCTTGTACATGTACGCTTTTTCGCCCGCGGTTATCCATATACGGTCTTTCACCGTGACAAGGTAATCCAGGAAGGCGGTGAACTCATCCCCGGGCGTGGACAGGTATTCCGCCTGCGGGCCCACGCCGTGCCATTGAACGGCCTCCCAGGAACCGGTGCTCAATATGCGCTGGGCCACGGCGATCATTGCGGCGCTGGTTGCGTTGCTTGATTCCGCCTTGAAGGAAGTGTACCTTTCTCCGCGGTTTTCCGAATGGGAGGTGATGTCAACGCAGTAATACGTTTGTTCAAGTTCGTACCAGCCGGCGGGAATTGAACCAAGGCTTCCGGAAAACCCGAAAACCGTCAGCTTGCTTTTGCCCGGCGGGTTAAGCGGCCATATTATCCTGGCGGCTTCGCCCATCTCGTAATCTACCTCTGCCAGGTCGGCTATTGTGCTTTTGTGGTTCAATGTGTGATTGGCCAAGCTTAAGCCGGTACGGTTGCACAGCGCTTCCCAGGTCATTATCCCGTAACCGTAAAAGAAATTTCCCGGCACCACGAAAAACATGGCATCCAGCCCCCTGGAAAGTAAATTTGGCACGACAAAATTCGAGTGGCTGGCAAGGGCGTCTGCGAATTCCATGCATAAAACGCCGTTCTTATTGTCTTTCCATTTGCAGATGACAGTGGCCGCATTGACAACAGGAGTTAAGAGAAATAAAAACAGAAAAAGATATAGTTTGGCCGGTTTCATGAAATTCCGCGCTTCCTTATTTGGTCAGGGCGAGTTTGCTGGTTTTTACCGTACCAGCGGCATCGGTTATTTTCGATATATATATGCCGGGTTTTACTTTTTCTCCGTCGGTATTCTTTCCGTCCCAGTTTACCGTATCGGAACCAGCGGGAATTGTGAGTTGCTTGACCAGGCGCCCGCTCATGGTGTAGACCTGCACGCCGGCTCCGGCAGTATTTTCGGCCTTGAATTTCATGGGCGTGGAACCTGATAAATGATACGGGTTCGGGTATGCCGGAACGGTTATGGGCAGCGGTGGTTCAATAAAGGGGCCCCTATTTACTGTCTGGCCGTTTGAGTTTGCTGCTGCGCCCTTCAATCCTTCGCCGTTTTCCGCCTTTACGCTGAAGTAATATTTCCGGCCGTCGGCTAAAGCCAGGCCGGTTTTTGTAACGTTCGCGGCTGTACCATTGTCTGTCCACGCCGCGATATCGGCTCCGCCTGCCGCCGTGCCTATCGCATACCAGTATTTTGCTATGCCCGACTCCGCGTCAGCGGAGGAGTCCCAGTTTGCTGAAAGCTGAGTGTCGGAATTTGTTTCTGAGATATCCGCCCCGGTCCCGTCCCTCACTGCCGCCGGCGCCGAGGGAGAGGATGTGTCAACAACAGGCGCTGCCGCCGCTTGGGGGCTGCCCAGGTAACTGTCGGATAATCTCACGTTGTCAATATATACTTCCCCGGAAATGTTGTCCAGGCTCATTCCGCGGCAACCGATTTCAACGATCCGCACGCTGGCGCTGCTGTAGGACATCTTCATGTTTGAATATACATTTACGCCGTCCAGCCATACTTCCAGCCCGCCCTGATTGCTGCCGCCGTTCTTTAGGTGAAAATCCACCCGGTGCCAGGTGTTCGTGGATATCGGCATATACCCGGTGTAAGTCCCGGGCCAATGGGGTGCGCATTGCCAGCCGGTATCGTCCTTGTACTGGATATACATATTCAGCCCGGTATCAACATACCCCATCAATATCGCGATTATATAACTGGTGTCAGCAGTCATCAGCTTCACGGGGCATAGGACTTTCGAGTTAAAAGCAGGGTCGCTCCTGGTTATCAGGGGCATATTCATGTTAACGAACTTGATATCAAACTGCAGGAAACAATCGTCCAGCGTGCTGACATTAGTCTTGTCGGTGGCAATGGTATTATGAGCCTCAATGTGGCATTTATACCCGTAAGTTCCCGTGC
>MGVM01000093.1:4074-7602 GCA_001800495.1 Elusimicrobia bacterium RIFOXYB2_FULL_48_7 | reverse complement strand
TTTTCTTCTGGTACGACAGGTTTCTTAGCGTATACATTCTCTCTCCCTTGCCTCTAGTTTTTTATACCGCTGTATTAAAGTTTTTATTACCGGCTTATTGGCTGCCATCGGTTTCAGGCGGCTTGTTTCATCAACCTGGACAAACCTTTTACACGCTTCTTTGTATGTGATTCCCAGTATTTCCCTGGCCCCGCTGATGGCGCAGCCGATAGGAGCTGCAAAGTCAGGGTTCTTTATTGTATAGCTTACCGTGCCGAAGGCGTCGGTTATCATCTGTCTCAATAACGTGTTTTTTGAACTGCCGCCCACTATGCATATTTCATTAAAGCTGCTTAAATGGGAAGCGCGCGTTTTTAATGATAACGCCTGGGACAGGTGCAGGGCCCTGATCGTGACAGCCTTATGCGGAAGCGCGATTTCCTCGCTGGGCCCCAGAACCGGGCTGCCTGCCATTTTCATATATTCAGCCCAGTCGTTTTTGCCGGGGGTTCTGCCGCCGGTAACGCATTTTTTCAGCAAGGCCTCGTGCAGTTTACCGCCGTTTGTATTGCAACTTAGAGCCATAGCAATACCGCGTGTATAGCCGAAAACATTGTACTGTCCGTTTTCCGCAGGAAATATTTTCTTCATGACGCCGTTTACGGTATAACTGCTTCCAAGTGATATTACTGCCCTCCCGCCGCAGCCGAGAAGGGTTGCCGGGTTGTCCCCTGTGCCGCAAAGAACAATTGCCTTCGGGTTGACCCCGTAACACTTTACAAAATATTTATTTATAGTTCCAACCTTATGATCATAATGAGTAATTTTGCCCAGTTTTGACATAAGGGCGCTATCTATTGCCTTTGTGACGGGTAAATTCCACCCGGGTTTCCTGATATTCAGCGTGTTGAGGTTTGTCCCCCAACCGTCTCCTGTATCGACCGGCGCTATTCTACCCGAGAGAACCGATGTAACAAACGCGCTCAATAGGAATATGTTTGCTGTGACGCGATATTCTGCGGGAGATTCCTTCAGCCATTTCATGATTTGCACTGCAGGGAACCTGAGTTCCGCGCGGTTGCCGGTTAATTTGATTATCCCGCCTTTTGTCCTAAGCAGTCCTGTGAGGGTTTCGGCCTCTTTTCGGGTGCTGCTGTCTTCCCAGATAGGGCATGTATTCCTGCTGAATGAAGGCCTTATCTGGCTGACAAGGCTTGCTGAGGATTTGAGATTAGCTACGGCTCCGGCAAAATATGCGTTTGTATAGACAGTGCAGTGCTGCATGCAGTCGGTTTTTATCGCGCGGACCGCTGACAGATCAACGCTGTCAGCTTTCAATTTCTTAAAAACATGTTCAAGAGCCTCTACGAGCAGATACGGGGATGTGTGCCTGATCTCAGGATCAGGCGAAGGCAGCACGCCACCTGCAGTGCCGTATTCGGGGAACTGAGAGTCGTAATCGATTTTCCCGGTGTAGATAATGGCGCCGCCTGCAGTATCGAGCACGGCCATTTTGGCGGATTGGGTGCTGAGTTCTATGCCCAGGGACAGCTTTCGGGTTTTCATGCTTGTTTGTAGTTGCCCATTCATGGGCTGTTTAAAACCGCCGATAAATCAGCAACTACGATATTTCAGAGAAAAACACTTTTCTTTCCTTTATTATCCTGTTTTCTTTGATCGTAAATTCCCCTTCAAGCCGGATATCAGCCGAGGAACTGCCTATGAAAACCTTGTAAAGCCCTTCTTCAATGCGAAGCTTCATATCCGTGCCGTAAAATGCAAGCTGTTCAGAGTGAAGCGTGAATGAAACCTTTTTTGACTCCCCCGGTTCCAGGGTAATGCGCCTGAATCCTTTCAGTTCGAGCACGGGCCTTGCAACACTTCCGATCTCATCCCTGATATAAAGCTGGGCTACTTCGTCACCGCGGGTTTTACCGGTGTTTTTAAGCGAGAAACTTATTTCCGTTCTTTCCGGGTGTGCCCGGTGGATCTTCAATCCGCTGTACTTGAAAGAAGTGTAGCTGAGGCCGTGGCCAAACGGAAAAAGAGCCTTCGATTCCATTTCGACGTAATGCCTGAGGGACGAGCGTTTTCTGCTGTAATGGACAGGGATTTGGCCGGTGTCCGCCGGGAAGGATATGGGAAGTCTTCCTGATGGATTGAAATCACCGAAAAGGATCCCCGTTATAGCGTTGCCGCCTTCCTCTCCGGGGTACCATGCCTCTATAATAGCGGAGCATTTTTTCGCTGCACCGGGGATCGCGAGAGGCCTGCCGTTCAAGAGAACAAGAACGACTGGTTTGCCGGTCGCGGCAAGCTTGTCAAGCAGTTCCTCCTGCACTCCCGGAAGGACGATCTGCACCCTGTCGTTGTCTTCTCCGGAAAAACCGGTGCCGAATATGCCGGTGTATTCCCCGAGCACGGCTATTATGACGTCCGAACGGCGCGCCGCTTTCAGGGCGGAGTTAAAACCCGATTTGTTGCTGCCCCCGGAATCACATCCTTTGGCGTAAACCACTTCCGTAGGTGTTTTTGAGAACCTGTCCCTGATGCTTTCATAGATACTGGGTATGGTGTTTTCAAGTTTGATCCCCTTCTGGCCTTTTCTTATATGCAAAGGGTAGTGGTAGTCGCCCAGCATTTTTTTTGGGCTGTTGGCGTTCGGCCCGATAACCGCGATACGCCTTGTCTTGGCCGGCAGCGGCAGGATATTGCCGGAATTCTTGAGCAGGACGATTGATTCGCTTGCGGAGCGCAGCGCGAGCTGCCTGTGCCCGGCAGTGTCGAAAACCCCTGCAGGGATGTTTTCGTTAACATACGGCTGGTCAAACAGCCCGAGCAGGAATTTCATTCTCAAAACCCTTGCGGCGGCCCTGTCAACGAATGATTCCCTTACAAGCCCTTTCCTTACTGCTTCAATGAGTGGTTTGCCGAAATAAAGGTTTTCAGGCAGTTCAATATCCAGCCCCGCCTCAAGGCCCGTTACTGCCGCCTCTTTTTTGTCGCGGGCGATATACTGGAATGTCTCAAATTGTTCTATCGCTGAATAATCGGAGACTACTATACCGTCGAATTTCCATTCATTCCTGAGTATTTCTGTGAGCAGTTCCTTTGAAGCCCCGCACGGGATGCCGTCGATCTCGTGGTATGCGTTCATGACCGAAGCCGCGCCGGCTGTTTTAACTGCCGCCTCAAACGGGAACAGGAAGGTTTCGCGCATTTCCCTCCAATTCAGGTGGGCCGGCGCTGAATTCCTGCCGCCTTCGGAACAGCCGTGGCCGGCGAAATGCTTGAGCGTGGCTGCCACCTTGTTCCTGAATCCTTTTCCCTGCAAACCGCGGACATAAGCGCAGGCGAGTTTTGCCACAAGGTAGGGGTCTTCGCCGAGTGTTTCCTCCACTCTCCCCCATCTGGGTTCCCGCACGACATCAAGCACCGGCGCAAGGCCCTGCCGGGCGCCTATCATGAAAACCTGGCTGCCCAGGACGCCCGCGATTTCTTCGATCAATTCCGGATCCCATGTGCTTCCAAGGCCGATCGCCTGCGGAA
>MGVM01000093.1:3950-4063 GCA_001800495.1 Elusimicrobia bacterium RIFOXYB2_FULL_48_7 | reverse complement strand
CCGTTGGACATAAGCCCGGCAAGGCATTCTTCGTGCACGATAGCCGGAATGCCGAGGCGTGTTTCCTCTTTAAGGAATTTCTGGAGCGAGTTAGCGGCTGCGGCTGCCTGGGA
>MGVM01000093.1:0-3943 GCA_001800495.1 Elusimicrobia bacterium RIFOXYB2_FULL_48_7 | reverse complement strand
AGCTTAAGCCTGCTGCTACCGCCTATCCTTGTTACCTGGCCTGTGCCGTGTTTAAGCAGTTTTTTTGCCTTCCTGAAAGAGAATTTCCCGTTCTCTATCAGCGTTTCGGCGTAATGGGAGCCCAGCTGCGAAACTTTCTCTGCGAGTGTCATTCTTTTGAGTAAATCTTTTACCCTGCTTTCAATTTTTACTCCTGGATTCTGATACAACATTTTTGTTTTTTTCATAGTAGTTATTTTCCCAAATTGAGCCAGAGGGCTTCATCGGGAGTTAACTCAATATCAACACCCTGGAAGGAGGTTCGGATTTCAGCTAGAGTCCTCGGGCCGATTAAGGCAAAAACCTGGAATGGCTGGCACAAAACATAAGCAAGCGCAATATTGATTGGCAGGACATTGTATTTTCGTGCAAGTTCGTTTACTCTTTCCAGCCGCTTGAAATTATCTTCGCAGTACCAGCATCGTGCCAGGGTACTGTCAGAAAGGTCTTCGGGGTTTGCCCTGCCCGTGAAAAATCCGCGCGCCTGGCTTGACCAGGACATCAAAGGTATTTTTGATTCTTCAAACCATTTGCGGGACTTTTCATCAGAGGATGAAACACAACCTTCCCATATCATATCCACCATGCGGGCAAGGCTGAAATTGTTGCTCACAACACTGAACCCCGCAAGGCCTTTTGATTTAGCGTATTTGTTCGCAGCATCCAGGCGCTCAATAGTCCAGTTAGAACCGCCGAAAGAGTTTATCCTGCCGGCTTTTTTATGTTCGTTGAGCACATCAACAAACTCTCCCACTGGTATTTCCGGGTTATCGCGGTGAAGCATATATACATCCATATAATCCATTTGGAGCCGTTCCAGGCTTTCCAACAGCTGGCTATTTACAGCTTTCGGATTGCAATTCGGCGTATGCCCGCCTTTGCCTACAATCACAACCTGTTCGCGGATATTGCGGTTTTTAATCCATTGCCCAAGCACGCGCTCGCTTTTCCCCCCGCAGTAACAATACGCGGTATCAAAACAATTCCCGCCGCGGGTAAAAAAATCATCAAACATTATGCTTGCGTGCGGGAGCTGGATCTGCATTCCCTCAAGCATAGTTCCCATCACCAGCCGGGAGATGGGTTTATTAACGCCCTCAATTTTCCCGTATTTCATGTTGTTCTTTTTTACTTTCAGTTCCAGCCTGTCTGCGGTAGGAATAAAAACATCGGATTTTTCAGAATCATAAATAAGGCCTATTTCAGTGCGCCAGGTATCCAGAGCCCTCATGTTCCCGAGGGTATCTTCCCAGTTCATAGCAGGGCTTGGCGCCTGTTTCTTTTCTATATTTTGAGCTACTGTATCAGCTTCAACCGTATAAAGCGAATATTTGCTTTCAACTTCTATTTCCCGGGTTTCTTTTCCGATAGTGACAAGTATTTTTGAAATGCCCTGCTCGTTCGAACAAAACCATGGGCTGGGTACGGATATATTCCCTTCTGAACCGAAAATCTGCAAAATGCTTTTTTGTGCAACCCGGACACCTGTGGATAGTTCCGCCAGGATATTGCCCGGGAATTTAAGTGCTGCAATAGTATATTCGTCAACCCGGCTGTCTTTCCCGATACAACCGGTTGCCTTAAACTCAATGGGTTCGATGAAATCCCTGCCGTTTGCTATCCCGGCAATTAACCGCGCGGCAGAAGTGCAGTAACAGCCGACATCAAGAATTCCTCCTCCGCCAAGTTCCTGGCTCAGGTGCCTGCCTTTAAGATTATCGCCGCCGCGATAACTGAAAGTTGTCTGTATGGCCATAACATCGCCGATAACTTTTTGCTTCAATAATTCAACAAGTTTTTGCGTCTGAGGGTGGCACCGGTACATGAACGCTTCCATAAGAAAAACATTGTTCTCCCGCGCGGCCTCCACAATGGCCATGGCTTCAGCGTAGTTCATGCCGATAGGTTTCTCGCAAAGTATGTGTTTTCCCGCTCTTGCCGATTTTATTGCCCATTCCGCATGAAAAGGGTGAGGAGTTGCTATGTAGACTGCATCCACGTTTTTATCATTCAACATGGATTCGTAATCCGGGTAGCATTTTTCAGTATTGAATTCACTGCCGAATTTGTCAGCATTTTCCCGGCAGCGGCTTGCAACCGCATAAAGCTTTCCGGTTGTTGAGGTTTTAAGCCCGTTTGCAAATTGTGAAGCGATGTTTCCCGTTCCGATAATTCCCCAGTTAAGAATTCCAGGCATTTTCTCTCTCCTTTTTAAGCTTGCTGATGGTTTCATCTGTCCTTGCTGCTACTTCAATATTTGTTTTTTCTTCTCAAGATAATAAAGGTAATTTACGAAGGATACATCCGGCGGAACCCTGTGGTCTACGCAAGGAATATAACCGCCCTCTTCAACCAGGGGCTGAAGGCGCTCAAGTTCCCTGTCAATAGAGTCTCTTCCTTTTGACAACTGCACTTTGTTTACTCCGCCTACAAGTAGCAGGTCATGCCCGTAATCCTGCCTCAGCTTCAGAGGGTCTGTGTGGGCCGCTTCAATCGGGAACATACAGTTTATCCCGCCTTTTATCCAGCTAGGTACCAGTTCGTAGATTTTGCCGTCACAGTCAAGGATATTTACGTCAACTCCGTATTTTTTCATGGTTTGGGTTATAATTCTGTATCTTGGAACCATGAGTTCTTCGAATAATTTCGGCGATATCAGGGAACCGTGGTTGTAACACATATCTTCCCACCAAAAAGCTGCGTCAACTTCACCCTTCGCCTGAGGAAGAGCTTTTTCAATGATCCCTACTGTAAGTTGGAGAATATGCTGCATCATCTCTTCAACCCATTCTTTTTCGGTCATTACAGCGATGGAGAAATTTTCCACGCCCATCCAGTCCCTCAGCCAGCCGTACAGCGAGGCGCTGCTAAGTTTTAGGGGCATGCCCGTTTCATGGGCTTCTTTTACAGCTTTTTTTATATCCCCTATTCTGCCTTCAGTTGTGAAGTCTAAACGTTCCTTGTGTATTTTCCAATCGTCTTTTGTTTCAAGCCCGTATTTGATGAATTGCGGCATGGATGAGCCGTTCTTTAAAACCTTACAGGTATTCCTTTCCTTGTCCAGAATGATTTGGTAATCCCCGTGGTCTTCCAGTACCTTGGGCTCAAAACCCGGATACAGCTGGTTTTTCACTGGCATCCTGTTTATTATTTCGATGCCTTCGAGCCCCAGGTATTTTTCCACCTCCTGGTCTGTTTTTATGTTTTCCGGCAAGCCTTGTTTATGCAATACATCGATGGTTTCTTCCCAATAACCAAAATCCATGTTCGGCACTCTGTCCGGTTTCTGCCAGTGCATCACTTTATTGAATCTTTCCCGCGTATTCATTCTACCCTCCAGATGTAAATGGGGATGGTTCTAATTATTGAACTCGATAATGCAATAATCGAGCAATTTCCGTACGTTTTGATGCACGCATCTGCTCTATACCGTAATTGTTATTCTATTTTCTGTCTCTCTTCATCGTAGATATGATTCAAGGTATTTTTAGATTGCTCAATATTTTATTATTTTGTTTTTTTAAAATTATAATTTGAAATACTGGGGTTTTATTGCGCGGCTAGCACTATTTTCTGCCGGCTCGCTTGCCGTAATTCCAGCATTCATCGTACATGGCAATTATATTTTCAACAGGGGATACAACCTGCAGATTATGGCATGGCGCAAGTATGTACCCGGTACCGTCGGATGCCAGTGCGTCTATGCAATGCCTGACTTCAGCCCTGACTTCGTCAACAGTCCCGAATGGCAGAATTCTTTGGTTTTCAACAGCGCCATGAAAACAAATATCCTTTCCGAAGTCCGCCTTAAGAGCCTCCATTTTCATGCCTGGGCAAATCCACTGAACGGGGTTCAGGATATCTATTCCCATCTCGATAAGCGAAGGCAAGAATAAGCGGTTAC
>MGVM01000092.1 GCA_001800495.1 Elusimicrobia bacterium RIFOXYB2_FULL_48_7 | reverse complement strand
ACCCGTTCTCCTTGGCGTCGATGGACGCCAGTATGCTGTTAACGTAATACCCGCAAATCTTCGCGTCGGAAACCACCGACTGCGGGTGGAGCCGGATATATTTGCTTACTTTCAGGGATACCGCGTGGCTTCCCAGGTAGCGCGCCCAGGGCCACAGGGCGATGGCAACATTCACCTCGCATTTTTTATAATTGTAAAGGCCCAGCTCGCCGTAGCCGAAAAACATAAGCGGCCTTATGTAGCCCTCATCCACCTTGTTTGTCTTTACCAGCTCCACAACCGCGGCCTCGATCTGCTGCTGCGTGTAGGGAAGGCCGTCCTTCTTGAACACGCCGAAGGAATAAAAAAACCGCTTGATGTGGTCCTGCAGGCGGAATACCGCGGGGCCCTGCGGGGTTTTATAGAATCTTATCCCCTCAAAAACCCCGGAACCATAGTGCAGGGCATGCGACAGCACGTGGACTTTCGCGTCATCCCACTTCTTCATCTCGCCGTTCATCCAAATAAAACCTGTTTTTTCCATAAAGCACCTCTCGTTTATTTAGAACAACCTATTTTGTTTTGTTATGATTTTCAGCAATTTTTTCAAAGTCAGGGCGTTTTTCACGGCGCTGCCGGCGTGGCAGTTATTGAACATGACATAGGTTTTATCCGCGGCCTCGGACATTTTATCCACTTCCGGCACAAAACTCTTCAGTTCCGCGTCCGAATACAGGTAATCATACCTTTCGGATAATTTCGCGTTGAACCAGTTCTTGTTGCGGCCGTGCAGGCGCAGGTAACCGGTACCGGAGGTGACTTCATTTAAAAACGGCATCAGTCTTTCCAGTTTGGGCTCGTCAACAATGCAGAAACCTATATCGTGCTTGCGCAGAAACTTGAAAGTCGCCTCGCGGGCCCATTCGCGGCTGCGGAACTCTATAATAAAAGGAACGCCTTTGAATTTTTCTTTGCAGTCAAGGATATATTGCCTGTTTTCATCGCCCGGGTTAAAAAAAACGGGGAACTGCAGAAGTATCGCGCCGAGTTTACCGGCATCCTTCAGCGGAGCTATGGAGAAATTGAACCGGTCAACGTCTTCCATGGCTTTTTTCAGCTGGGGTTTCTTGTCCCCGAGGCGCGGGTCGAACGGATCGTGGGTAAAACCCTTGTACCCTTTCACGACAAACTCGAAATCCCTGCTGGTTTTCTCCTGCATGGCGTCAAACGCCTTGGCCGAGACCAGCGCATAGTAGGTGGAGTTGATCTCCACCGTGTCAAAACCCAGTTCTTCCTCGTAATACTTTAGCGTGTCTTTCGGCGCCAGGGTCTTCGGGTATACCGCTCCGCGCCAGTCTGGAAATGAAAAACCTGATGTGCCGATCCTGATCTTGTTCATGTTATTTCGCCAGCAGCGGCCCCAGCGGGGCAAATGATTTCCTTTTAAGGATTAGTTCCCTGTGATATTCGCCGTTTTTCCAGAATACCTTGTAGGCGTTCGCGCTTTTCTTCGCGCAGATGATGCGGTATTTGTCGTTTATTATCTCTATCGCGCAGCTGTCATCGCAGGCAATGGCAACAATGGGCATGTTTTTCATCATTATTTTAAGCGAGCTTGCACGCTCTTTCTGGGAACTGTAATGCGGGCAGAAAAACGCTTTGATAAGGTTCAGGCCGTGCAGTTTTATCATTTTGTTTTTTCTGTTATAGAATTTCATTGAATCCGAATTGGCGTAATTGAACCAGCACAGCGCCCCGGCGCTTACGCCTGAAATCACAATGCCTTTTTGATACGCCTGCTTCATCAGCTTATCAACCCCGTGCCTTTTCCAGATTTTCAGCATCTTCAGGGAATTGCCGCCGCTGACATAGATCATGTCCGCGCCGAGAATCTGCTTCCTGATCATTTCTTTCGTGACCCACTTCGGGAACAGCAGGAAATCGATCTTACAGCCCAGTTTCCAGCCGAAACATTCCGGCACCAGCGTGAAATATTCCTCCGGGGTGGAGCTCGCCGTGGTTACAAACAACAGTTTCGGGCGCTTCTTGCCCGTGAGCCGCACAATTTCCCGGTGAATGGCAAGCGCTTCGGAATCAACTTCAATGTGGCATCCGCCTATGGCAACAAGTTTGGTAGTCATCGGGATTCTCCTAGATAGAACGCTATGCCCGCAAGCAGGGCCTCTTTGCGTTTCTTGTTTTCCTCTTCCGGCACTTCGATCCAAATTCCATCTATGTCATTTATTTTGTTTCGGACCAACCGGCAGTAATCAGACGCTGTCATTTCCTGCCCTTCCGAAAGCCCAAGCCACTCGTAAATCTTCTCATCCAGGTGCCTGTTATAGGTGTTCATGGACTTGTAAACCCCGTGAGCCGAAACAGTGTTCGCGCATTTGCCCTGCCGGTGGTACTTGCAGGGCCGGCAAACATCGTCAATACCGGAAGTGAATTTAAAAATGGTGTCCCTGTTGCTTAAAAGCCCGGGGACAATGCTATAGAGAGCGTTTCCGTTCTGGCTTGGCTCGTACTTCGTTTTCCCGATGCCGAAGTTGCGCAGGACATCCAGGAAATGGTGCGGCTTCATCTGGATAACGGTCTTTTTCATGGTGTTTCCTCCTATGAAATGATATCAAAAATGACTATTACCTGTAAAACGACCAGGTTATCTTCGTGCGTTTCCTGTCGCCGGGCGAAATTACCAGTATGCCCCTGCCCTTGCCGTCGAAGTTTATCCAGCTGACAGCAGGCGGAGGCATATCGCCGGGGTTTGAAAAGAGCGTTTTTTCTATCTTGAAACCGGTTTTACCCGCGCTTACGGCAACCGCTTTCGGCCTGCCAGCCGCGGAATCCATGCACCAGGCGACAATCTTGTTCCTGCGGTTCTCCCTGATGACAGTGAAAGGGCCTATAAGGTAAGGGACCTTATTTTCAGCGGACAGGTTCTTTTTTACGAATTCATTGCTGCCGTATATTTTGTTTTTTGAAAACACTTTCGCGCCTGCAAAAACCAGCCCGGTGCTTTTCCAAACATAGAAATCGTAAACTGTCGGTGTTGCTCCCATCTGGCCCCTGTCCGCAATAAGTTCCGTAATGCCGTCATTGTCTATATCAGAGATACAGTTCAGCCGGTCCGGCGGGATGAAGCTGTTGTTTTTGTATTCCAGCTGCTTGTTGTCCTCCCACAACTTTTCCGCCTTGCCGCCGCTGACATTCCAGATACAGAAGTTCGCCTTGAACTCCTGCGATTTTTCAATGTCACCCTTGAAATATGAAAACGCGGCGATTTCGTTGATCTTGTCGTTGTTTATATCCCCGGTGATAAAACTGTCTATTACTTCCGGAAACTCAATCTCCGTTTCCCCGAACTTAGCGCCGTCCCATTCGTATTTTTTCAGAATGCCGTTGTAGAAAAGCAGTATTTCGTCCTTCCCGTTGTTATCGGTATCCGCCGCGCCCCAGCAGAAAATCCTGTATTCTTTCAGAAGCCGGGTTCTATTGGCGGTTGTTATTTCGCCTTCCACTTTTAATTGCCCGCTTGATTCTCCGATTGAGAACCTTACCAGCTTGAAGCTGTTTGACGAATAGTCAACAATGAATTCGCGCTTGTCGCCGTACAGGTCAGCTGTGCGGATATCAGCCAGCGCTGTCACGCTCCGCGCCTGTTCCGTGAGCGCCCCGCCGTACAACGGTTTTTTGGAAATTAGCTCCCGGGCATCAGGTGAACAAACCCGCGCCAGGGATAAAACCAGCACAAATACTGCGAAAATTGTTTTTTTCATATCAGAACCCCCTGTCCACGCCGGCACCGCCGGACGTTCCACCCCCGCCGCCGGGTCCTTCAAAGCTTCCGTCCGCGGCGGGCATCTTTGCCAGAACTCCCAGCACTGAAACATCTATCCCGTAATTTTCCGGTTTCAAATCGCTTTCAGACGTATAACCGGAACGGATCTTATCTTTAGCTTTCTCAAACCACTTGATGGCGGCAAGGGCAACAGTTACAAGAATTCCCCCGAAAATTATCGGCTCCCAGACATAATGCGTCCAGCCCAGGTAATCCTTGTAGGTACAGATGGTAAGTGCCGCCATTATCGCGCCCATGTCTATGAACGCGCGTTTTTTTGTCCTCAGGCCGAAGAAAAGCGTAATTGCCGGCAGGATAAAAATGAAAGCAAAGCTTGCCCAGTAAGCCGCCGGCGGCATCCCCGCGTATTTGACCAGCATAATATTGCGTATCTCGCTCAGCGGCATCTGCAGGTTCTGGAGCCGGACATTAGACGCAATATAGAGCCCGAACAGCAGGCAGGCCTGGATGACGGAATTATTGAATTTCAGGTAACCGGGCGCGCCGGGCCCTTCGGCCCTCAGGTTGATGTAGAGTATCAGCGCGTATGTCACAAACAACAGCAATCTCTCGTGAAATGGCGGCAGTTCCAGTTGAAATGGGATTATGGAAAGCGCGAAAACACTCAAGGACGCCATTATAAGGTATCCCCACCTCTTATAAAGGAAGAAGGCCGCCGCGGAAGCCAGGGCGCTTGAGATTATCACATAGAGCCTGGGTTCCAGTATTATTTCATACTTTCTCAGGAGCATAACCGCGCCCGTGCAGAACAAATAACACCCCGATATTGCCAGCGCTTCTTCAATCCCGTGCCTGTACAGGGAATATTTTTTAACAAGGAATTCCCCCGCAAAATAAGCGGCAAAACCAAAGAACAGGAAAACAAAACCGATTGACAATTCGTCGTCCAGGCGAAGTTTCCAGGTCGTGAAACCTACGACAGCCGCCGTGAAAATAATTGTAAAAATAAAAAGCAGGCCCTCAAAAAAATGATTGATGCTTTTTACTCCGGGCCGGGCATACTCAACGAATTTATCAAACTGGGCTTCGCATATCAGCCCGGACTTATACCAGGATTTTATTTCTTTCTGCAAATATATATTTTCTTCCTCGTTTTTATAAAGGTTCATTCCGTCCCCTTGAAGCGCCTGGACAGCCATAAAAGAGCGGCCAGGATACCGACCGACGAAAATATATAATAGTAAAAAACCACTCCCGGAGACCTGAGGCCCTTTAAAAAATCCATCAGGACCGCGCTTATCCCGGCGTAACCGTATAAAACCGCGTAAACCATATACAGGAAGCTTTTTGAATGCAGGCCGTAAAGCCCGGTGAGCATTACCATCCCCGCCAGCAGAATAAAGAACAAGGAATAAAACTTGTACTCAAACACTCCTGACACGCTGGCTATAAAAATAAAATTCAGCCCGAAATTCAGGTAAATGTCAAAGAAGTGCTCCTTTATCTTCCTTTTATTAAGGATAATGCCCGCGGCAAGCACCATCGCGCCGTAAATTACTGCGTAAATCCTGTGGTATTCCCTGAAACTCACATTGAAATCCTGGAACTTGAACCCGAACCAGGCGGCCAGGGTCGTCAGCGCCATTGAAAGTATCAGGCGGTTATCAAACCTGTAGGCAAGAAAGGCAAACAGTGCGGAAGAGAACAACATGTAATTTTTCCAGAAATCCCCAAGCACTTTGAAATGCGTTTCAATGTAGGCGATATCGGACGCATACACGAGGCAGGCGAAAAGCAGGATGTAATCCAGCAGGAGACCCTTGCGGCATTTTGCGAAACAATACCACAATGAACCCGCGAATAGCGCGGTCAGCGAGCCGATAATGGCAATGTGCCCCAGCTGGGCGAAATACTTGTTTATGGTCAGGCCGATTCCGGTGATTATGGTGAGCACGCCGATATAAAGCAGGGCCTGCAGTTCGACATGGAGCGAAAACCGCCTGTTTTCACTGATCTCGGTAAGGGCGGAGTATTGCTCCGGCGTTATTACTTTCTCGGTATTGAATTGCTCCAGCAGTTCGCTAATTTTCATTCTAAATTGACTATTGCCTGGTAAATCCCTTTGACAACTTCTGACATTTTATCAAAATTAAGCGTCTCAATGGTATCCGTAGAATTATGGTAATTTGGATTCCTGAAAAACGCCGTGTCCGTTACCATGACCGCTTTATAACCGTATTTCCAGTAATTCAAGTGGTCTGAAAAATCCGTCCCGGGAAGCCACGAAGGCGCACTTAATGATTCAACTCCCATACCGGGCCCTGTTTTCATATTCTTTTTCACCTGCCTGATGAGTTTTCCCTGCCCGCTGTTGCCGACAACCGCAATAAAATTGCCCCGGGAAGGGTAAAACAATTTCATAATGAACATGGGAAAACCCTGGGTTCCCCTGCTCTCTGAATAATACCCGATCATTTCAAGGCAAATCATCGCTTTGATTTTTTTCCCGGAATCAAAAAGAGATTTTGCGTGAACCGCGCTGCCCATGGAGTCAGTCCTGAAAAAAGGCGGCTCTTCCAGCGAATAAGCCGCAAAATCAACCCTGTATTTAAGCGCCGGGTTTTGAATTTTAAGTATTCTCGCTAATTCAAGCAGCCCCGCTATGCCGCTTGCGTTATCATCGGCCCCCGGCTGATCGCCGAAAACGTCATAATGCGCGCCAACTATTATTCTTTCCGCGTCCGGGGGCCCAAGAGAACAAATGATATTCTTGAATTCATCTTTTGACAACCGAAACTCCTGTTTGAAGGTTTGAATTTCAGGCGTATATCCGGATTCCCTGAAGCTGCGTTCTATATAAGCAGCGGCTTTATTCAGCGATGATATATTGCGGTAGTTCCTGGGCGGATTTAATGATGCCAGGTATTTTACCGTAGAATAAAGGCTGTTTTTATCAACAGGTATATCCGGCCGATCTATCGCTTTGTGCGCAAATTTTCCCCCGGCCTGGACATAACCCGTAAAAAACAGGATTAACAGCAATGCTAAAATATTTTTATCTCTATTCATTTTGAGTCCAGGAAACGGGAAATGTTCAGGTAAAGGATTTTTTCTCTGGATTTGTCGGAAATTCTTGCGGAGAGCACCTTGCCCAGCGCCGCCTCAAAGCTGTTGAAAGGGGCGTCGCTCCCGAAAAATATTTTGTCATCCCCGGTTTTATCAACGAATTTTTCAAGCCAGCGCGGGTCGAATGCCCGGGTGGAGCACATTTCCAGGTATATGTTATCGTACTTGTTGGCAAGTTTCACGCATTCCGCGTGCCCCTGAGGCGCGCCGCCGGCATGGCCCAGGATAAAACGGGCATTTTTATAATTCCTTGCCAGCTCTCCGAACAAGCGCGGGTCGCAAAAACGGTTACCGGGGTCTTCATTCAGGTAGGTATGGCTGAGGATGAAAATCCTGTGCTTATGGGCGTATTCGTATAACATGTGGTAATTTTTTCCGTTGGCAAAGTAACCGTGGATGTAGGGATGGGTTTTCACGCCGGCAAAACCCTGCGCCATCCTTTTATCCAGCTCCGGGAATATCCTGCCCGGGAAATTCGGGTCGATCACGCACAGCCCCAGTATCTTCCCGGGATATTTTTTCATCGCCCGGTGCATCAAGTCATTCCCTTTGCTGAAGTCCCCTTTAAGCGCAGTGATGTGGCTATTGAGACACTTGCTGACACCGTTCTTGTCCATCAGTTCGGCGGCGCCTTTGGCTCCGGAACCGCCAAACTCAGGCTTTTCCCGGTGTTCGTACATGTGCATATGCGCGTCAATTATTTTCATTGTTTTAGCCGGAACCGTCCCCTATTATCTTAACACTGCGATTTTGCCTTTCCGGGTGCCGGAAGCATCAGTCAGTTTAAATATATATATTCCGCTGACTATTTTTTCCGCGGAATTATTATCACCGTACCAGTTTATTTCCGTTGCGCCGGGAGCT
This sequence comes from Elusimicrobia bacterium RIFOXYB2_FULL_48_7, assembly GCA_001800495.1. GTDB lineage: Bacteria > Elusimicrobiota > Endomicrobiia > CG1-02-37-114 > XYA2-FULL-39-19 > OXYB2-FULL-48-7. The sequence goes on along the minus strand of MGVM01000092.1, from coordinate 295 downwards.
GCGGACAGCGTCGCGGCGAGTTCGCCGGCTATAGTGAATATTTTCAATGTAGCGCCCTCAGCCCCGTTGACCACAAATTTCATCGGCTGGTTGTTGGCGAACGTGCACGGATTCGGATACGCCGTGATCCCCGCGCTTACGGCAGGCGCGGGTGATGTTGCCGGCGGGCTCTCAACAAAGGCGCCGACAGACGGGGGCGTGTAATAGGATTCCGACACGACCACGTTGTCGTAATATATATCGCCGGTGACGCTGTTTCCGATGGAGTTCACGCCAATCTCAAGGTTTTTCGCGG
>MGVM01000091.1 GCA_001800495.1 Elusimicrobia bacterium RIFOXYB2_FULL_48_7 | reverse complement strand
ACGCTGGTTGTCTGGAGGCGTTCATGGAGTTTCTTTAGTTCGGCGCGCATCTGGATTCTCAATTTCGCGTCAAGGTTCGAGAGGGGCTCATCAAAAAGGAAAACCTTTGGCTTGCGTACGATGGTCCTCCCAAGCGCGACTCTCTGCCTCTGCCCGCCGGAAAGCGCCTTGGGTATGCGGTCTAGAAGGGTGTTGATGTCAAGTATGTTTGCCGCGTTTGAAACGCGCTGGTCAATTTCAGATTTAGTATATCCCCTTAATTTAAGCCCGAAAGCCATGTTTTCGTAAACTTTCATATGAGGATAGAGAGCGTAATTCTGGAAAACCATCGCTATGTCCCTGTCTTTTGGGGGGACATCGTTTACAAGTTTGTCTCCGATCCAGATTTCACCTTCGGTGATATCTTCTAGGCCGGCTATCATTCTTAAGGTGGTGGACTTTCCGCATCCCGACGGTCCTACGATAACGCAAAATTCTTTGTCTTTTATCTCAAAATTGATGTTGTTTACAGCCAGTACCTTGTCATATTTTTTAACCAGATTTTTCAGTATTACTTCAGACATTGATACCTCCTATTTGCCAGCAATTATACATAATTGTAATATAGAGTGTCAACCCGTCAAATACATTTTTCTTGCGAAGCACTCAGTCAAACCTGTGGACAGTTTGCCCTTCGCACCTTGCTCAGACACTTGAAAAACTTCGTAGAAAAATGTATAGTAACAGAAAGTTAATTATAATTAAAGGAGCAATGGACATGATTATCATAGGAGAGCGCATAAATGCCAGCCGTAAATCGATTTTTGAAGCCATTGAAAAAAAGGACGCAAAATTCATCCAGCAGGAAGCGGTAAACCAGGTAAATGCAGGCGCCCATTATCTGGATGTCAATTGCGGCACAAATATAAAGGACGAGCCGAAAAACATGCAATGGCTGGTTCCTGTAATTCAGGAAGCGGTGGATGTCCCGCTGGTAATCGACAGCCCCAGCGCCGAAGCCCTGGACAGCGGGCTGAAACTCTGCAAACATAAACCTATAGTAAACTCTATAACGGCTGAAAAGGAGAGGATAAAAAGTATCGCTCCGCTTGTCGCGAAATATAACGCGGACGTGATTGCGCTCACTATAACAGAGGAAGGGATGCCTCATACTGCCCAGCAGCGCCTGGATATAGCGAAAAAAATAATAGAAGCGGTCAAGGAATATAAAATTGATCCGGAAAGGATATATTTTGACGCCCTAGTCAGGCCGATAAGCACCGAGCCGGACCAGTCAAAGGAATTTCTGAAAGCCATTGAGCTTATAAAAACCCAGACAAAGTCTAAAACCGCTTGCGGCCTGAGCAATATTTCATTCGGGCTTCCTAACAGGGCGCTGGTAAATTCAACGTATCTCGCTATGGCCATATACACAGGGCTTGACGGGGCGCTCATAGACCCGACTAACAAGCAGATGATATCCATCCTCAGGGCCGCGGAAGCCATTACCGGACAGGATGAATATTGCATGAACTACATAACCGCTTTCCGTGAAGGAAAATGCGGTTAATTGACATTAATTGATATTTTTGTTAAACTTTCGTCCTACTCAATTTTTGGTGCGGTACCCAAGTGGTAAGGGAACAGTCTGCAAAACTGTGATGCGCCGGTTCAAATCCGACCCGCACCTTTTAATTCGCTGCCATCCAAAATACTGTGAGAACTGGGTTGAGCCATGGTGGCGAAATCCAAATTGTCGACAAGTTTGGGCAGAGGCAAGGTGCCGAGGTCCAAACTGACAACAAGTTAGGGCGATTAGCTCAGTTGGATAGAGCACTACCTTGACATGGTAGGGGTCACAGGTTCAAGTCCTGTATCGCCCAGTTATTTTCAAACCGAGATTACCTCTTAAATCCATGGAAAATGCAAATCTTGAATTAGAAAAATTAAGGCATTCCACAAGCCACCTGATGGCGCAAGCGGTTTTAGCCCTGTTCCCCGACACCAAACTTGCCATAGGGCCATCAATAGATAATGGTTTTTACTACGATTTCGACTCGCCGGTGCGTTTTCTGCCGGAAGACCTTGTCAAAATCGAGAAAAGAATGAAGGATATAGCCACAAATAACCTCGAATTTCTGCATAAGGATGTCAGTAAGCAGGAAGCCGTGGAATTATTTTCAAGAACAGGCCAAAAGTACAAAATTGAACTCATAAACGACATACAGGATGAAAAAGTCACACTTTATCAGCAGGGAAGTTTTATAGACCTCTGCCGGGGCCCTCACGTCAAGTCAACTGCTGAAATAAAACATTTCAAACTGCTTTCTGTCGCGGGTGCTTACTGGCGCGGCGACGAAAAACGCGAGCAGCTCCAGAGAATATACGGCACGGCATTTTTCACAAAAGAAGAACTTGCCAAGCACCTTGAAATGCTCGAGCAGGCCAAGGCGCGCGACCACAGGAAACTGGGAAGGGAACTCGACCTCTTCAGCATCCAGGATGAAGTAGGCGCGGGACTTATTCTATGGCATCCCAAGGGCGCGCTGATGAGAAAAATAATTGAGGATTTCTGGAAGGATGCCCACCTTAAAAACGGTTACAGCCTGCTCAATACGCCGCACATAGCCCACCTGGAACTCTGGAAAACCAGTGGCCACGCGAATTTTTACAAGGAAAACATGTTCTCTACTATGGACGTGGATAACCAGGAGTATCAGATCAAGCCGATGAACTGCCCTTTCCATATCCTTGTTTATAAATCACATCTAAGGAGCTACAGGGACCTGCCGGTCAGGTATGCGGAACTTGGCACAGTTTACCGCTATGAAAGAAGCGGAGTGCTTCACGGGCTTATGCGCGTAAGAGGCTTTACCCAGGATGATGCCCACATCTACTGCCGCCCGGACCAGCTGGAAAATGAAATAAATAACGTGATACAGTTTTGTATTTATATCCTGAAAACTTTCGGGTTCAGCGAGTATGAAATATTTTTGAGCACAAGGCCGGAAAAATATACAGGCGAACTTGCCGATTGGGAAAAAGCCACGAACGCGCTGAAATCTGCGCTTGAAAACCTGAAGCTTCCATATCAGGTCGACCCCGGTGAAGGTGTTTTCTACGGCCCAAAAATTGACCTGAAAATAAAGGACTGCTTGGGCCGTTCCTGGCAATGCTCGACGATACAGATAGATTTCAACCTGCCAAAAGCATTTCAGATGGAATACATGAACGATCAGAGCCAGCCTGAACAACCCGTAATGATACATAGGGCGCTGATGGGTTCGCTGGAACGTTTTTTCGGGGTGCTTATAGAACATTACGCGGGAGCATTTCCTATGTGGCTGGCGCCCATTCAGGTAAAGGTGATAACCATAAACGAAAAAGTCGAGGCGTACGCCAATGAAATAAATGAACAGCTCCTGAAGAATGAAATCCGAAGTGAGCCCGACTTCAGGAATGAGACCCTGGGATATAAAATACGCGAGGCGACAATAAGCAAAATACCCTGCGTCATAGTGATAGGCGAAAAGGAAATGCAGAACGGGAAAATTTCCGTCCGGCAGTATGGCAGCAAAACAACAGCTGAAACCACCGTTGATGAATTTGTCAAATCATTGAAAAAAGTGTAGGTTTTTCAGGAAAAATGTATCGGACGGGTTGACAGTAATCTATTTTTTTAGTATATAATTGGACGCTTTATTAATAAATAATTAAATAAGAGGTGATGGCTTAACAAACCGTGAAACCAGGAGACCACAGAAATTACGTCCGCACAAATGATTACATCAGATCGCCTCAAGTCAGGCTGATTAGCGAAACAGGCGAGCAGCTGGGTGTCAAACCGATACAGGAAGCCCTGAAGTTGGCGAGGGAAAAAGGAATGGATTTAATCGAGATTGTCCCTCAGTCCGCCCCGCCTATTTGCAAAATAATGGATTTTTCGAAGTATAAATACGAGCAGAACCAGAAGATGAAGGAACAGAAGAAGAAGCAGAGGAACGCGACGGTTATTAAGGAAATCAGAATGAGACCGATGATAGGTGATCACGACCTCGAGTTCAAATTGAACCACGCCAGGGAGTTTATACAGGATAACCATAAAGTAAAGCTTACGGTGATATTCATGGGCAGGGAAATGTCTCATAAGGACATAGGCAGGCAGCTCATGGCCAGGATAATTGAAAAACTTAAGGATATTTCAGATATAGAATCATATCCGAAAATGGAAGGTAACAGGCTGATTGCGCTGTTTGCCCCGGCCAAAAACAAGACAATACCCAGCCCCGAAATTAAAAAAGTAGGGAATTTCGGGACTTCATCCAATTCAGCCCCGGAAACCAAAAAACAGGAAACTTCGTCCAATTCAGCCCCCAAAGTATAAAAGTTAATAATTGGGGGCCGAAGGCGCCAACTCAGGAGGCATATTGAATAAATTGAAGACGCATAGCGGTGCAAAAAAGAGATTCAAGATAACAGGTTCGGGAAAAATCAAATACAAACACGCAGGGCAGAGGCACCTTCTTACGGGAATGTCGTCAAACCGCGGCAGGCGGCTTAGAAAGATAGATGTTTTAAGCGGCCCGGAAACAAGAATGGTAAAGCGCGCACTGGGTGGAAAATAGACAGCATGGGGTATTTCCCAAAACGCGCCTTCGGTTCACCGAAGGTGAAATGAGGTTTTGGGACCTACGGGCACCTTGCTCAAAAAGAGGAAAAAATGAGAATAAAAAGCGGAGTTTATACAAGGCGTAGAAAGAGAAAATATTTCAGGCTGGCAAAAGGCAGTTATTCCAACAAGGGCAACCGCTGGAGAATGGTGCACCAGCACGTGGAAAAATCCCTTGAAAAATCCTACTTTGACCGTAAAAAGAAAAAGAGAAATTACCGGAAACTGTGGATCTCAAGGATAAATGCCATTGCCAGAGAGTTCAACCTACCTTACAGCAAGTTCATGGATGGGCTTGTCAAATCAGGTGTTACGATCAACCGCAAGATGCTTGCCGATATGGCGGTAAACGACAAGGCGTCGTTTACGAGCCTTATGGAACTTGCAAAAAAAGCCCTGGCGAAATAGATTTTCAATTGACCTGCCCGTTTACATGAAAAAACAGATTTTTCAAAACGGGTCTTTGAGTATTGTATGAGCAAAACCAACAAAGAACCAAAAAACAATCCGGAAAACCCCGTTTCAGCAAAAAAACTTCTGTCAACGATAGAAAAAATATCTGCAGAAGCAGCCAAACAGGTAAATAGTGCCTCCAGCCCCGCTGAACTCGAAGAACTGAAGAACAGGTACTTGGGTAGGAAAGGCGAGATCCAGGCGGTATTCAAGTTCCTGCCAGATATTCCTCTGGAAGACAGAAAACAGCTCGGCCAGGAATTAAACAAACTGAAAACAGGCGTTGAAATGTTGGTTAATGACGCACTGAAAAAATTAAACCAGTCCGCCAGAAAATCAGCCGGCGATAAAATCGACATCACCCTTCCGGGATATCCCGTAAACCGCGCCCATAGCCACCCTCTCTCGCAGGTATCCGCTGAAATCACAAAAATATTTGTCTCCCTGGGTTTCCAAATTGCAACCGGCCCGGACATTGAAACGGCATATTACAATTTTGAAGCGCTAAACATTCCCGAAGACCACCCCGCAAGGGACCTGCAGGACACTTTCTATATAAAATCCCAGAAACCCGGCAGCATGCTTTTAAGAACGCACACTTCACCTGTCCAGATAAGGGTGATGGAGAAATTCCAGCCACCCATAAGGGTGATTGTGCCTGGCAGGGTTTACCGAAACGAGGCCATAGACGCTACTCATTCAGCGGTATTTCACCAGCTAGAAGGGCTGGCAGTGGACGAAAACATCACCTTCGCGGACCTTAAGGCCACCCTGGCGGCATTCGCGAAAAAAATGTTCGGCAATGAAAGCTCGGTCAGGTTCAGGCCTTCCTACTTTCCTTTCACGGAACCCTCTGCGGAGATGGATGTCCGCTGCATTTTCTGCACGGGCAAGGGCTGCGGGATATGCAAAAATTCCGGCTGGCTTGAAACCCTGGGCTGCGGAATGGTCAACCCGAAAGTGTTCGATTACGTGAAGTACGACAAGGAAAAATATACCGGTTTTGCTTTCGGCATCGGGTTGGAGCGCATAACCATGCTTAAATTCGGAGTAGATGACATGCGCCTTTTTTATGAAAACGATTTAAGGTTCCTTAGACAGTTTTAAATTCAGCATACGCAAACATTATGAAAGTTTCCTATAACTGGCTCAAAGAATTCATACCGATAGAACCCTATACTCCCGCTCAAGTAGCGGAAATCCTCCTTTCTATAGGCATGGAAGTGGAGGAAATGACCAGTCCTGCCAGCGTGCCGGACACGGTCATATCAGCCCGGATAAAAACCATAACCAAGCACCCCAACGCGGACAAACTGACCGTTTGCTCCGTTACCGACGGAACAACCGATTACCAGATCGTCTGTGGGGCAAAAAATATCAACCCGGGGGACAAGGTACCCCTGGCCCTGCCCGGGTCAAAACTCCCGAATGGCATGGAAATAAAGACGGCCGCGATACGCGGTGTTGAATCCGGCGGGATGCTGTGTTCATCAAAGGAACTTGCCCTGGATAATGACCATTCCGGGATATTGATACTTCCCGGGGATACGGTTCTGGGGAAAACTCTCAATGAGCTGATGGAACTCGACGACGTTATATTCGACGTGGCTGTCTACCCGAACAGGCCGGACTGCTTGAGTATTATGGGAATTGCGAGAGAAATTGCCGCTAAACTCGGCCTTAACCTTAAACTTCCCGAAATCTACAACCCAAGGAAACCGGAAAGCGACCTTGTCGGCGTTGAAATTGCTGACAGTGAGCTTTGCGGAAGATATATAGCCTCGTACCTGACCGACATTCAAGTTGTTGAATCTCCTTTGAAGATAAAATCCCGGCTTATCAACCACGGATTAAGGCCTATAAATAACGTAGTGGACATAACAAATTACGTCCTGCTCGAGTTGGGCCACCCGCTGCACGCTTTTGACATGGAAAAGCTTGAAGGCAGGCGCATAACGGTGCGAAAAGCCGCTGAAAATGAAGAAGTGCTTGCGCTTAATAACAACAAGTACAAACTATCTCCGGATATGCTTGTCATAGCCGACGCTAAAAATCCTCAGGCAATAGCGGGGGTTATCGGCGCGCAGGGATCCGGCGTCGTAAGCACCACGAAAAACATGGTGCTTGAAAGCGCGGTGTTCAAGCCTCAGAGCGTCAGGAACACGGCAAAAATGCTGAACATATCCACCGACGCTTCCTACCGGTTCGAAAGGGGCTCTTCCTGGGAGGCCTGCGAGCTATCCGCAAAAAGAGCATTATTCCTTCTTCTGCAGAATACCAAAGGGACGTTCGTCAGTATCAATGACACGTTCAAAAACGAACCCGTTCCCAGGAAAATAATCCTGCGTACCAAGCGCCTGAACAAGGTTTTAGGCGTCCAGGTTGACAAAACAGAAATCTGCGGTATCCTCTTGAAGCTTCACCTTCAGGTAGAACCCCACGATGACGATTTAAACGTGACAATTCCCGCTCACCGGCTTGATCTAACTGAGGAAATTGACCTAATTGAAGAAGTGGCGCGCATGAAGGGGTACGATTCCATACCAGCCACTGCGATTTCCGCCAGGATCCCGGATTATGCCATGGAAGAACCATTGTTGGGAGTAGAAAATAAGATAAGAAACTATATGTCCGGACAGGGTTTTAGCGAAGCCGTAAATTACAGCTTCTATAAAAACCACCTGCAGCTGGCCATGCCGGAGGGGAACGAAATTATCGAGATCGCGAACCCCCTTTCAAAAGATGTCCAGTTCCTGAGGCCTTCGCTTTTGCCGGCCCTGCTGGGAAATGTGGAGCATAATCTGAACAATCAGCTTAAAAACATAAAACTATATGAGCTTGGGAAGGTCTTCCGAAAAAACGGCCTTGAGATCAAGGAATCAAATTACCTCGGCATAATCGTCACAGGGGATATTTTGCCGACCGTATGGAAGGCGAAAAGCGTGGAAAGCGATTATTATTTTATTTCCGGCATTGTGCAGAACCTGCTGTCGGAGGAATTAAACCTGCCGGGCCT
>MGVM01000090.1:7692-7834 GCA_001800495.1 Elusimicrobia bacterium RIFOXYB2_FULL_48_7 | reverse complement strand
GCTTGAGGGAAGAGATCAAGCGCGGAAGCACTCTAGCCCAGGTGGCGCAGCTGCTTAAATGGGAAAAGAAATGAAATTCAACGCTTTACCGACAACCGTAGGCAGCATGCCTTTCAAGTCAGTTGCCGAAGCCGTTGACCTT
>MGVM01000090.1:0-7665 GCA_001800495.1 Elusimicrobia bacterium RIFOXYB2_FULL_48_7 | reverse complement strand
GCCTGGCCCCAGCTGCCGAAAAGAAGTTTCAGGGAGAACATGTACGTCCAGTGTTCCCAGAACTTTCCCGGCACAGTCATTGACGAAAAAGAGGAAAAAATCTATATAGATACCCAAAAGGCGTTCAGTGCTCTGGAAACCTTCTATGAGCGTTACCTTGCGCTTGACTGGGATTATTTCGCGATATCAGACGAATTTGCTCCCGGGCTGAGCGAATTATTGAAACGCCTCAAAGCTGATAATTCCTGCTTGTCAGCCCTGAAAGGACAGATAACCGGCCCTGTCACGTTCGGCCTTACCGTTAAAGACGAAAAAGGCCAGGCAATATTCTACAATGAACAACTCAGGGACGCAGTACTGAAACTAATCGCATCCAAATCGATCTGGCAGGTAAAGCAATTATCAGCGGTCACAAAGAACCCTGTCATTATATCGCTTGACGAACCCTACTTAGCAGCTTACGGCAGCGCTTTCACAGCCATATCGCGCGAAGACGTTGTGACTTCTATCTCAGAAGTAATTAAAAAAATAAAAGAAAGCTTCAAAGGCGCGCCTATTGGCGCGCCTATTGGCGCGCCTATTGGCGCGCTTATTAGCGTTCATTGCTGCGCCAACACTGACTGGTCCCTTCTTGTTGACTGCGGCGTCGACATTATTTCGTTTGACGCCTATGAATATTTTGATAGCATCCTTCTTTACACCGAGGAAATAAAGGCGTTCGTCAACCGGGGCGGAATACTCGCCTGCGGTATACTCCCGACAAGCTCTGAAAAACTTGAAAAAGAAAGCGCTGTTACGCTCTCGTCAAAACTAAAAGCCGGAATTGAAAAACTCGCGGCAAAAGGAATAGACAAAAAAAAGGTGTTCAGCCAAATGCTCATCACTCCGGCCTGCGGGCTTGGAAGCTTATCTGAAGATTCTGCCAGAATCGCGTTGAAATTGCTGGCTGATACATGTTCAACATTCACAGGAGACTTTCAATGAAAATAGGGCTTATTACTCCCGGCGGCGATGCTCCGGGAATGAACGCAGCAATCCGCAGTGTGGTCAGGGTTGGTTCGATCTGCGGTTTTGAAATTACCGGGATCAGGCTCGGCTTCAGCGGCCTTTTAAACGAGGATTTTATAAGTCTCGATAGGCGCTCAGTCGGAGGAATTATCAACATCGGCGGCACTATACTTAAAAGTTCGCGCTGCGATGAAATCCGCACGCCGAAAGGCGTCAAAAAAGCCGCTAAAATATTAACGCAGCACCTCTTTGATTACCTTGTTATCATCGGCGGGGACGGCACATTTAACGCCGGCTGCAAAATCTCAAAGGCATCCGGGGTACCGGTAATCGGCATACCTGCCACCATTGACAACGACATATTCGGCACGGATGAGACCGTAGGTTTTGATACCGCCATAGACACTGCTATTGAAGCCATAGACAAAATCCGCGACACTGCAACAAGTTTTGAACGCGTTTTTATAGTGGAAGTTATGGGCAGGGAGCACGGGTTTTTGGCGGTCAATATAGCCATTGCCTCAGGAGCTGAGTTCGTGCTTATCCCGGAAATAAAATATAACCTGAACGAGATAGCCGGGAAAATAAAAAAAATGAAGCAGGCCGGTAAAAAATCCCTTATTATTATATTTGCTGAAGGCGCCGGGAATTCCGCCGAAGCCGCAAAAATACTTGAATTCAAGACGGGATTTCCCGTGCGAGTAAGCAACCTGGGCTACATACAGCGCGGAGGGAGCCCATCCGCGAGGTCAAGGATTCTTGGCACCCAGTTCGGAAGCTACGCGGTTGATTTGATCAGGAAAAAAGCGAAAAACCGCGCTGTGGTTATCAGGAATTGCGCGATAAACGACATCGATATCGAGCGGGTCATTTCAAACAACAAGAAAGTCGACCGTCATTTATTGGACATACTGGAAAAAGTTGCTATATGAACCTGAAACAATCTTTCACGGTCATTCCGGCGCTTGCAGTTCTTTTAATGTTCTCCGCTTGCACCAGGACAGTACGGCAGCAGCTGCCCCCTATAAGGGTCGCCCTTCTACCCATGGAGAACCAGACAACGAACATGGATGGGCCGCGGCTTGTCAGGGAAAAGTTCTACCGCAGGATGCTTGAAAAATACGGGTATATAACCCAGCCCCTCGATGAAACCGATGTAATACTCAGGGAAATGGGAATAACAGACGCTGGCCAGCTTAACGCGTTTAAACCACAGGATGTAGGCGCCAAACTCGGTGTTGATGCCATGATTTACGGAAACCTGATTATTTTCAAGCCGGTAAGGGTAGCCCTGGGAGATGTCATGCGGGTAAACTACCGGATGATTGAAGCGGGCACAGGGGAAACCATGTGGCAATTCGAGGATGGGATAACAGCATTGTCAAAAATAGATTTCAACGATTCCGTGGCTGAGAACCTGCAGAATTTATTCAAGCGCGCCGCGGTTGAAAAAATCGTCCGGATACCGCTTGATGAAGAGACTTACAGGATTACCCTGCGGGCTGTCCGCAATATGCCAAGAAGATAATCCGATACATTAAAATATACAGGAGAAGACCATGCACAAAGACATTTTGATCGCTGCAATCGCAATTGTCGTTATTTTCGGGGCAACTTACGGATTAAGGCAGGTCCTGTTCAAGTTCCTTCAAAAATGGGTTGGAAAAACCCAGACAAATATTGACGACATAATCATAAATTCCATCAAGACACCGTTTCTTTTCTGGGGGGTCCTGCTTGGTATTTCCTTTGCCATGAAGGCCACATCACTTTCACAGAAGGTTTCCGTGTTTGTAGATAAAATAACAATAATAATCTGGGTCATTTCCCTTACCCTTGTCGTTTCACGAATAGTCGTGGAGACAATAAAAGCATATTCAGAAAAACTCCAGCAATCCAACGCTTTTCCAGTAACAACGCTCACCCGCAATGTAGCGAATATTACGATCTTCACTATAGGTTCGCTTATAATACTGAACCTGCTGGGGATTTCCATAGCCCCCATCCTCACGGCGCTGGGTATCGGCGGATTGGCTGTCGCACTGGCCTTGCAGGAAACCCTATCGAATCTATTTGCCGGTATATACACAATCCTCAACAAACAGGTTAATGTGGGGGAATATATCAAACTGGATTCAGGCCAGGAAGGCTATGTGATTGATATCGGTTGGCGTTCAACCAAAGTCCGCGCACTCCAGAACAATATCATCGTAATCCCTAACTCAAAACTTGCCCAGGCAATTGTAACAAACTATTACCAGCCGGACAAAGAACTCGCAATACTTATAGACATGTCCGTTTCCTACAAAAGCAACCTGGACAATGTGGAAAAAATAGTAACAGAAACTGCAACGGAAATAATGAAAACGGTTAATGGCGGAATACCTTCGTTCCAGCCTTTTATAAGATACAACAATTTCGGCGACTCAAACATCAATTTTACCGTCATAATGAGGGGGAAAGAATTCGTCGATAAATATCTTCTCATACATGAATTCATTAAAAGCGTAAAGAAAAAGTTTGACCGGGAAAAAATTGTAATCGAGTACCCTACTAGAAACGTGATTTTGAACCGCTAAAAGCGTCAAAACAGGGGTTATTGATGCGAATTTCGGCCAAGTTGTCGGATTTCACCAGCGCACCTGTTTCAACTTTTGCCATGCTCGGTTTTATTCTTTACGCGCTGGCGGTGGGGAACTCAGTTCCTTACGGCCGCTTGCCGGCAAACCTTGTTACCAGCATTATTTTTCTTTTTGTCAGCATAGGCCTTTTTGCGGGAGGTGCCGCGAAATTAAGGAAAAAGAAGATCATTGAAGACATACCAACATCAACAATCCGTTCTTTGGCAATGGGGCTCGTGGAACTGAATGGCAGAACTGTTGAAATCTGCCGCGTGATAAGCCCTATAAGCAAGGCGGAATGCGTTTACTACATGTACACTCTTGAAAAGAAAGTCCAGACGCGCGACGGCACCAGGTGGCAAGAAATCCAGAGAATCAAGAGCGACCTACCATTCTATATCGACGACAGCACCGGCAGAGTCCTAGTTGACCCGAGAAATGCAGACTTGGACTACGAGCCCAGGACAGTGACCATCGATAGTTCTGGCAGCCGCAGGTATAAGGAATGGTATATACTGAATAACGAGGAAGTATTCGTGATAGGCACAGCAGAGAAATCAAAAGACTTCATTGAGCAGTCAAGAAACAGCCTTACGGATGTAATAAGGAAACTAAAACACGACAGGCAATCCCTTTTAAAGTTTGATAAAAACAATGACGGCATTATAGACATCGCAGAATGGGACTCAGCCGTCAGACATGTAACAAACGAATTCAGGCATGAGGAAGCCCGGCAAATAGACTTTGACCCGCTAGCGGATGTCGTCGTTAAAAAAGGCGATATGAATGGCACTTTCATCCTTTCGGAAGACAGCGAAAAAAACATCACCAGAAAATTTTTATGGCGGGGGGCCTTTTCAGTAGCGCTTGCAGTTTTCTTTTATATAGTTTCAATTCTAATGATTTTCCCGCAATTATTTTTTGAATAGTAAATTTACCCAATACCCTTCCTAGCGGGTAACATGGGGTATTTAGGGGGAATAAAATGCTTTCGTTTATCATTTTTCTGTTCTTGCTCCTGGTAGTATTGGGTTACTTTATCGGGCTTTACAACCGCATGGTATTCCTGAAAAACAATTTCCTGCGCGCCTGGGCCAACATAGACGTCCTTTTAAAACAAAGGCACGATGAAATCCCTAAACTTATAGCCGCCTGTGAAGCGTACATGAAGTTCGAGAAATCCGTGCTTGAAAATATCACTGAGCTCAGGTCACAGGCAATGCAGGCAAAAACCGTCGGGCAAAAAGTCCAGCTGGAACAGGCACTGACCGGGGCCTTGGCGGGCCTTTTCGCAGTTGCCGAAAATTACCCGGACTTAAAGTCCAACGAGCAATTTTCCAATTTACAGAAACGCATAAGCTACCTGGAAAACCAGATTGCGGACAGGAGGGAATTTTTCAACGACAGTGCGACCATATACAACACAATTATCACGCAAGTGCCTTATAACCTGGTTGCTTCAACTTTCGGATTCAATTACCAGCAGCTATTTACCATATCTGAACATGATAAACAGGACGTGGAAGTAAAGATCAACGTTCCCTAAATTGTTAAAGAAATTACTAAACGACCACCACTTCAGGGCCTTATACGGTTATCTCGGGATAACCCTGATTTTCACCTACCCGCTGGTTCTAAAATTCTTCACCCACATTCCCGGACAAGGCGACAACCTGATATTTTACTGGGGCCTGTGGTGGGTAAAGAAAGCTCTTTTTGAGCTTAAAACAAGCCCGCTCTTCTGCGACTACATATTCTACCCTTCCGGCGCAAGCCTGATGCTCCACAGCCATGCCATAATAAACGGGCTCATCTCCGTTCCGTTTCAGTTTTTTTTCAATCTGCCTGCCTGCTACAATATTATTGTCCTGTTATCCTTCGTTTTCAGCGGGTACGGCGCCTACCTGCTGTCGGATTACCTCGTAAAAAACAAAAGCGCGGCGTTCATTTCCGGCGTAATATTCGCTTTTTGCCCCTATAAATTCGCCCACCTGATGGGACACATGAGCCTAGTGGCTGCGGAATTTATCCCGTTCTATGTGCTTTTCCTGATAAAGGCCTTGCGGGATGAAAAGCCGCTGAAGAACATGATCCTCTCGGCTGTGTTCCTGTCGCTCGCGGCCTGGAACGATTATTACTATTTTATATTCCTGGTTCTTTTCACCTTCTTTTACTTGTTTTATCTGCTGTTGACCGAAAAGAAAGAAATACTGGGACCGTTATTTATTAAAAAAGCTCCGGTTTTCCTGATCTTCTGTTGTGTAGGCATCATGCCGCTTGTTGTATTATCAATAAATGAAATACTGCATGGTTACTATATTTCCAGCGGGCCCGGGCTTTACTCTGTTTTTGTAAGCGACCTTGCCGCGTTTTTCACGCCCAGCGGGTTCAGCCCGTTTTTTGGAAACACAGTTTCAGGCATTTACTATTCGATATTTTCCGGCGGAATAGCCGAAAGCAACGTTTTTATCGGGTACACGGTAATTCTCCTCTCCTGTTATATTTTTGCCAGGTATTTTAACCAGCTTAAACAATCCAGATTCTGGTTTTATTGCGCGCTTTGTTTCTTCCTGCTTTCGCTGGGCCCAAGCCTACATCTCTTTGGGCGGGACCACGAAAGGATTGTTTTGCCGGCTAAACTGCTACAGTACCTGCCAATTTTCAACGCCATCAGGAGCTCGGGGCGCTTTGCAATAATGGGCATGCTCTCCCTGTCTGTTTTTTTTGCTTATGGCTGCGTGCAGATAAACCAAAAACTCAAAAACAAGGCAGTATTCCCGTTTGTTGTCCTGGCCCTGATCCTCCTGGAGTACCTGCCTGCCCCTTACCCGCTGATGAAAACACCTGTCCCTGAAATATACAAAAACATAGCTCAGGAAAAAGGGGATTTTACCGTGCTTGAAATACCTCTTGGATGGGATATTTCTTCAGTCCCCGCAGGAAAACCCTCGCTTCATTTCCAGCTCTGGCAAACCGTTCACAACAAGCGGCTCCTTAACGGGATAATTTCCCGCGGTTCCACATCGCTTCCGGACAGTTATTTTGAAATTCCTATGCTGAGCACCCTATTCAGGCTCCAGGAAGGGATTGATAAAGAAGCGCTACTGCGGCCCGTTAAAAAAGACATCGAGCTGCTGAACATACGGTATATTGTCGTTCATTCACCTTATGATAAACCCGGTATCATGAATTACATAAAGAAAGCAGTGCCTGGCTCTTCGGTTACCGAGTACAAAAATGACGGCATCACGGTTTTCAAATTGCCAGAAAAAGGTTATGCTTTCCAGTGTAACAATGCCGCCAAACAGGCTTTCAACAATTTACTGAAATACAGCAGGGGCTGGTACTACCCGGAGTTCTGGGGTGATAGGTTTTTCCACTGGTCAAAAGGAACCGTATCAGAGCTCTCATTTGAGATTGACAAACCTTCCAGCCATATAATTTCCATGGACTTGCTGCCGTTCCCTGCCGATTCAAAAGGCCAGGCAATTTCAATTTACGTTAACGATAAGTTCCTTGCATTGCTTGAACTTAAACCCGGATGGCATAATTATGCGCTTAACGTGCCGGCTGGTTACTTGAAAATAGGGAAAAACATCACGCGCTTCACTTACAAATCAGTCAGCATGCCTAAATCCGTTCTGCCCGGGAGCGCCGATACCCGTGAGCTTGCCGCCGGGCTGAGCAATTTCAGGATAGACGAAAAATAGCAGTTGACCGATTTGATTCGATTTTATATAATCAAAACACTTTAGAAAAAAAGAAATAAAGGAGATAGTTTATGGCTTTGACCGGACTTGATATTTATAAACTGCTGCCGAAAACAAACTGCAAAAAATGCGGCTTCCCGACCTGCCTGGCGTTCGCTATGGCGCTTGCGGGGAAAAAGTCGTCACTGGACAAATGCCCGGATATCACCGAAGACGCGAAAGAAGCGCTTGCCTCAGCGAGCGAACCGCCCATCAGGACGGTAACCGTGGGTTACGGTGAAAACAAGATAGAACTCGGCGGGGAAACCGTGCTTTTCAGGCACGAA